>JAQXLM010000050.1 GCA_029012125.1 Eubacteriaceae bacterium
ACTTTATAAATATGATGGTAAAGAGGTTTTAGTACTTGATACGCCAGAACATTTTTATAGTATTATGGGCTTAGATATAATAGATAATAAAGCGTATATTAAATATAGTGAAGGGGAAGAATCAATGGTTGCTTTGGGAACTATTATTGATTTAGACTAGAAAAATAAATATAAACAAATTCCAATATACAGAATAGACCTGATCCTGATAATGGCTGCAAAAAATTATATGATGATTTTATCGAAGTATTTTTTCAACATGGTTCTATCTTTGGTAGTAACTTTGAAATCGAAAACAAAGAAAATCAATATAAATACGATCCAAGATTTGATTAGGAAAAACAGTGGGAAAATTACGAAAAAGCCAATGATGTTGTCAAGCCTCGAGATAAAAAGTTACAAGCTCCTTTTTATACTATAAAAGTGAACGAAAGTCTAAAAGGTAAGGAATGGCTTCTCTCGATCGATTACATTGGACCTTCGATTAACTGGGCTTTAAGAGAACTTGAAATAGGAGGATTAAGTAAATACGACATTATAGAAACACTTAATGTTTGCAGAACAATTGGAGGTCATATTGTATGGCCAAGGGGATCGAATCTTGTTTACAAAATTAACCAGACAAGAGGTGGTGGAAATTCTGTTTACGATAGAATTGATTGGACTTTATATTTAGTACAATTCTGTTATAAGTATGATTTTGATATTACGAAGATTAGAGAGATAGTTATACAAACATATCAAAAAGAAACATTTTATAGAATTTCTAAATTAATTAGTGCTATATGCGAATCAAAATCTTGGTTTAATGAATTAGGTTCTTTTAATGGATTTTGTGATCAATTTATATTAAAGGGTTCATTTGTTGATGAAAATTATGAAGTAAAATGGTTTGCAAAAATGTTCCCAATGTTTCCAGAGGATTATAAACAATTCTCTCTTAATAATGTAAATGCTGTAAAGCAAAGAAATTTAAATATTTTACTTGCCAAGTATGGACATATAATAGATGAATTGTTTTGTGATGGTGAAGAAACATACCTGTTGAAAGATTTGAAACATAAATTTGAAAATGAAGGCATAGTAGATGAAAATGACTTTAACGATGCACTTGAAGAGTGTCTTTTGCAAGGATGGATAATTGATTGTGGCAATGGAATTTATACTCGCTAATTATAGAGGGTTTCATGTCAATCTATGAAATCGATTCTATTAGCTTCCATCAAACTGAGTGCATTTGTTTGCTGTTGAAGCGACAAATTCCAGTTTGCCGAAGAGTGTGAGACAGGAAGTCTTTTATGAAGGAGGAGAGATTTGTTGTATGAAATATTCTGATTAGCAGCGCACTTAATATATCATAAAAAAAATAATAGCTATTTGGGAGACAAGAAATTGCCTCCCTTTTTATTTGCAAGAAAACAGAGGAGGAAGAAGAAAAAATGAGCAAATTACTTAAGAAAGTATCAGCTTTGACGCTGGCTTTTCTCATCGCATTCACGGGACTTCCCGGAATCGGACTATCCGAAGCTTATGCAGGAAACCCGGAGAAAGGTGACAGTGGCAAATGGGTTGAGGGAACTGCTTTTAAAGACAGTGAGAACAGGGAGTATGCATATCCCGGTTCGGAAATGAGGTATATGGAAATCACCTATCCCGACTATAACAGCATGTCTCTGAAAAAGGGAAGTGCAATTGAGATTCAAAAGCTCAGAAGATACAGGCTGAAGTCGGGAAGTGAAACCTATGTGGCATATTGTCTGGAACATGGCGTGGTAACAGATACAGCCGCACAGCTTAAGGCGGTGCGATTAAACAAATCATATATAGACCGGATATATAAAAATGAGGGCAAGGAATATATTCTAGCGAATATGGGACTTGCTCTTTTTTATGGCCGTCAGAATGAAAGCAGCATTTACGACCTGCTTAATTCACCTGAGGAAGGCGGCCTTGGATTCAGAGATTCCAAGTATTATGACAGCTCGGCTCATTATCGCCTGGATGATTGGGAAGCAGCCACAAGGCAGCTCATTCATGAGTCACAGCAGGATTTCAGGGACAAGGAGTTTAATAAGAAATCCAATGGACTCAGATATCAGTCAGGCTGGCGAGGCACTCCTCAGGATAAAATAAGCACCGGTCACTACTATTCACCTTTATCCGGCCAGCCGGCACAGGACATTTACAACTATATGGCTCTGCTGATTAAGAATCACAGAAAATTTCAGAAGAATGTTGTGAGTGATAATAAGGAAAAGCCAAAGGAAATCAAACTATCTGATGAAGATGGAGACGGCATATGGACCGCCAGAATTCCGGTAGCAATCAGCAATGCCTGCTCATATAAAGTGGTGAAGGACGCCAATAATCCGGAAAAAGTCATTGACGGAGTGACACTTAAAATAGTCGAAGAGGGTGGCAAAAAATATTATGAATTCCGCTGCGAAGGAGAACCGGATACAGCAAAGACCTATACAGCCTTTAAGATGATTCAGGGAAGATCGGATATATCCAATATGCTGGTATGGGAGTGCAAGGACGGAGCCGGACATGTGCAGTCCCTTGCCACAGGCTATGCAGACCCGGTACCGTTTTTCTTTAAATTTACAAAGGACATCCCGGTACCTGAAGGTGAAGAACCGGAACCTGATTATTTTCCATCCTTTGAATTCCCGGTACATAAAGATGACTTAAATCCGGGCTGGGATGGAGATAAATGTACACCTATGGGAGATGCCACACTGGCGGCAACTTACGTGCTCTACCGTGACGGAACAGAGGTTGACAGAGTGACTTTAAGTGAATATGGCGAGACCAAAACATTGGTGGACCAGCCGTGGGAAACACCGGAGGATTTAACCAGGACCGAGAGCGGTTCATATAACCATATCGAAACAGATGGCGAAGGCAATGTAACTCATGCCTGCACTGTAGCGCCAACGGAAATAAGGTGGACAGGAACGCACACTTATACTATTAAAGAAATAAGACCGGACGGCAGATTTATAGAGCCTGACGCATATAACGGCAGCCGTGAGTACACGGTAAGCTACTATGCGGAGACATATAATGCTCAGACCTGCGTGAATAATCCACCGGCATGGTCAGAGATAAAATATAAGGTCAACTTAAATACCGTAGCAGGAGATGGCGGGAATGTCGCCGAAGGGCTTGATGTCAAAGATAATCTTTCCGAGATAATTACCTTACCAAATCAGGAAACCTTTATCAACGACTGTTACCGTGGAAAGGTCACTATATCCAAGTCTCTTGAAAGGGAGGACCCTTTTAAAGATAACCCGATGGGAGGACATCCTGATTCAGTCAGATCTCAATGGAAGATGTACCTTCAGTCAGGCGGATACGAAAATCATGAATATATAAGGTTTGTGCGTGAAGCAGATCTGGTAGACGGAACCTCCGTGTACAGATGTGTCCGTGATACATCCGGGACCAGCAATGCCGACGAAAGCCTTGTTATAGGGACTAATGGCGATATGGTTATCTATGACATACCATACGGCAAGTACTGTGTAGAGGAAGTGGTGACTGACGATGCTTCCTATGTAAAGGAAAAGTTCGAAGTCAATATTGATGAACATGGCGGAACCTATACGCCGGATAAGACCTACGACAACCGATACGATTACAATCTCAGAGATAAAAAGAAAACCAATGTCATAAAAGTCATAAAGACAGATGCAGAAACCGGTAAGCCGGTAAGCGCCGATGAGAACGAAAGAAATGCAAAATTCTATATCAGATATAAAGGAAACCCTGATAATACCGACGCACAGAACAGAACTCTTGCAGACTATAACAGATTCCTGCCGAATGCTCCCGGCATAACAGCGGACGGACCTTTTGAATTTGAAGCAAATAGAAACGGCGAAATAGTTATAGACTATGAACTGCCATATGGAATTTATGAGATTCTTGAGTGGACACTTCCGGAAGGATATTTTGTTGGAGAATATGATGAAACAGGGGCTGCAGCATCACATGACTACGGTAAAGTCGAGGAAGGACAGAGAAAGGCCCTTTCCGGCTCAGAGTGGAGTGATCTTGTGACAATATATAATGCTGAAGGGGAAAAAGTCTCATACAAGGATGCCTCAGAGTATACCGTTGACCAGGTTTTCAACTCATATACCTTCGAGGTTACCAGGCAGCAGCTGCATACAGACGGAAATTTCGGTCAGCTTGTGACTTATGACGGGGATATATCGGCAGCTGACAAATCATATAATTCAAAGCTCTATCCTTACACTGCATATTATAAAGCAGTTGCCATGGCCAATAATCAGGTGAAGGGCAAAATTGAGATTGAAAAGACCGGGGAAATACTTTCCGGATTCATTGGGAAAACAGTTTTAGGGCATAGGGTATTTAAGCCTGTATATGGAGCATATGAAGCCCTTAAGGGGGCAGTTTTCGGAATCTTTGCGGCGGCAGATGAACAGCTTAATGACGGCAACGACGGTCCTGCGATTTACGATGCTTCCACAAATGAAGTAATTGATATAACAAAGAATAAATCAACCCACTTTGGAAATCTCACAGAAACTATAACAGGGTTTCTTGGAAAACTGTTTGGAACTGCAGAGACATATGAAACAGGAACCTATGACCATGAATCCGGCGCAAAGCTCTGGTACTTTAAAGACAGAGAATCCGGTCATGCGGGAACAGACGGTGAAGATAACCATTATTCAAGAATGTATGTCTCGCCGGAGCAGAAGGATACCACATATTCATACACCTACGAGACAGGCGACGGAGAATACAGCTATCGTTACGATGTGACTGTAATCATGAATTATCAGGCAGGAGGAAAGAACATTACCGATGTAAATGTTATCAAGACCACAACTGCAGGTGATGGATATAAGGAGGTTATACCTCTGACCCTGCCGGAAGGAAGTGTGGGAGATAACATACTATCCCCAATAGAAAACTATCTGGGGATGGCATCACCTGACGATACTACAAAGACCAGCAGGCTGACGGTGACTGACAAGACCTACATATATGAGGCCGATGGCGAAGTAGCACCTGACTGGGATGGAAATATGACAGACTTTGCTGCAATCGGAGTAAGGCGATATGAAGTAAGAGATGATATTCCGGTTGAAGAACAGTTTACCATACCTGAAGGATGGACTGCTGTACCGTACATAGGTGACCCGCAATCTGATACGCATTATGCACTAATAACAAAAGACGGTGCATATAAGGTGCTTCTTGACGACGGACTGACATGGCAGGACTGCGATTCGGTTGGAAACTTTCAGAAGATAGCTGTACAAGTTTATAAAACTTCATTCGTTCAGGAACCAGAAACAGACGATGGATTTACTTTCAGCTGGGATGGTTTTGAGGTAGCCGCAAAAGCAGATTATGTAGCAAAGAATGCAGTAACTGTAATTACAAAGCAGGCAGACAGTATAGCAGCAGTAAAGGATGTCGGAGCAGGCTTTACGTACACTGATGAAGGAAGAAAAACCATATTTACAGCAGAAGAACCTGAAGCACCTGTATATTTTCTTTCCCGTGACGGTGTAAAGACAGAAATGTACTATGCCGGAGGCGTGATGAAGGCCACAGTTGAAATCCCGCAGGCGGCAGTGGAGTCTGATTATGAGCATATTGTACCGGTGCTTAACTTCAGGAGAATGGAGGAAGGCGGAGCAGAAGATAACATACTTGACTGGTATTCAAAGCTTACACCTTCCAATCCGGCGGAAACCTTTGAACCGGCCATCGGCATAAGTGTGAAAGTAACAAGAGTCGCGTCAAACATTGCAGGACAGGCAGAAAAGTATGTCATAGAAATCATCTCCAATCAAGGGGAAGATGCTCCCATGGTCATTACCTTTGCAGATGGTTACAGCATGACAATGTATGCAGATACATCAGCATCGGGAAATGGTGTAGGCGTCATAATCATTGACAGCATATACAAGACCACAAGATACACCATGAGTGAACTTGTGGAAACTATAACTACCGATGATGAAGGCAAAGCAGTAAGCTCGCCTCTGCCACTTGGTACATACATAATCCGTGAGCTTAAAGCTCCTTCAGGATATGTAACTGACGATAAAGAATATCTGGCAGAACTTAAGGACAAAGACCAGTTTACACCTCTTGTATGGCAGATTTTAAAGAACAGGAACGAATATTTTTCCGTGGAAATAGACCTGAGTAAGGTCTTTGAAACTGCTTATGAAAGCGGAGTATTCACAGCAAACGGCGGAGCGGTATTCGGACTTTACAGTGCGGATCTGATAGACAGCGGCAGGGAAGATGCAGGAAACATTAAAGGAAAGATTCCCGCAGACACACTGCTTGATGTAATATCTGTAGGCGCTGACGGTAAAGCCAAGTCAACTATAAAGCTACCATATGGAACGTACTATATCAAAGAACTGACCACGCTCTCCACACACAAGAAGGATGAAAAACCATACTACTTTGTGGTGAAGGAAACAGATACGGATCAGTCATCTCCATGTGAGTTCAGTTATGAAGCAGACGGAATCAGCGGAAATGTTGTACTTGATAAGTACGGACAGGCTGACATCAATATAAAAACTCTTGCAAGATATCCTATGCCATCCATAACTGTGGATGGAAAGACAGTGGGTCTCACAGAAGATATGAGTGATACCATCCTGAAGGTAAC
>JAQXLM010000051.1 GCA_029012125.1 Eubacteriaceae bacterium
ACCATATTGTTGTACTGTGTCTGAACAGTTCCCTTCGGACCTCTATAGTCCGGCTCGATAGAATAGAAGAGTTCACCGAAAATTTTTGAAAGCTCTCCACGGTTGATTTCATCGATTATGAAGACGAATGGCTTTTTCGTTATATCTTCTTTATTCGAGATAGGTTCAGCTTCAACCAAGGCTTTGTCAGCGTCAGTCACCCTGCTCAACAACTGATTTAATGCCCACCGATATTCAGTGTAATCCAGTGTCTTAGTCTTTCCCGATGTAAGGGTACTAATTGCACCCCACAAATCGTCTCGTGTCAATGTTGTCGCATCGTAAACTCCTTTCGATTGATAGTAGTCGAACAGCAATCTGAGGTTGCGAATAGAAGTGGTCTTGTAATTCTTTACTTCCGGCCCGAAAATAATCTTATTCTTATCATTTACAGCTAGACCTCTATCTTCAGCTGTTATCCTTTCATAGGATGTAATTACACCGCCTCGAATGTCATCAAGAAGCTCATTATAGACCTTGTCAAAAAGATTGGTAGAAACTTCTGATACAACATCCTCATCACCCAATGCACGTTTACAGAATTCTTTGAAAACACCATCTTGCCTGCGAAACTCACCATTCTCACCTGGGCGAAGACCTTCAACAAAATCAGTATAGTCATATGACGGGTGGAACTGGACGAAGCCAACACGTGCTCTTTCTTTATCAGAGAGATTATCCCAATATGGATTACCAGATATAATCTGAGCCGCAATTGCTTTTGCAGAGTATGTCTTTCCTGTTCCAGGTGCACCGGTCAAAACTATATTTTTCTTCTTTAGTAGTAAATTTACGATTTGACCGTACTTATGAGAGTCTTGAATCTGTGTTACCTTGTCTATTTCTGACTCTATATCCTTCTCGCTTTCATACAATTCATTGAACTGGAACTGTGTAATAATGAGACATTCCATAAGAGCCTGCCCAGCATATAACGTCTGAATAAATGGTGCTCGTGATAATTCACCAGGATGAGCGACAATTGAATCTCCTTCAGCAGTAATATTAGAAGATGTTGCATTGATAGCTTTTCGTAAATCATCTTCCTTGTATAATTCAGTAGAAAAATCTATCTGAACATTATGAAAATCAAATAAAATTTTTGCATCGCTTTCTTCAATATGCAAAGATTCTAATAAAGCTTTAATAATATCTACAGATGATGCATCGTCTTTGAAAGGATGTCGTCTATAGTACCATGCAGCAATATTATAGATATTCGGAGACTTAGTCAACATTAATTCAGCAGCCTTAGATGCCCATGTTTTTGAGAACATTACATTCCAAACCGCAGAGTTAGAATATTGTTTTTTGTCTTCGCTAACACAAAACAGCTCCTCCAAGAAGTTTGATACTTTTGATGTTTCAAAGTTCAAACTAATGCCTGGTTTTACAACGCTTTCTAATGAAGACAAAATTGAAAGTAATCCCCAAAATTTGTTTTTAGTAGAGTCTTTATTTATGTTATATGACTTTA
Source organism: Eubacteriaceae bacterium (assembly GCA_029012125.1). GTDB lineage: Bacteria > Bacillota > Clostridia > Peptostreptococcales > Anaerovoracaceae > Senimuribacter. The sequence continues at coordinate 1,517 of JAQXLM010000051.1, forward strand.
CTACTGAGTCAAGTGATATATATTTCATTTCTTAATTGATTTTTCAAATGTATCAATCATTTGATGCATAATAGCCTTAATAATAGGTACACTTACTGAATTACCTAATTGCTTATATGCCTGTGCATCAGAAACAGGCATAACGAAATCATCAGGGAAACCTTGTAGTCTTTTTGACTCTAAAACTGAGAGCTTCCTCCTCAAATCCCATAATTTTGGAGTCCTGTTAGCAATGATTGTTGAGGCATATGTATCAACGCAAGAATAAAATGCTTCTTGGATTTGTGTTTTAGCTACATCTCCAACATGAAAACGAAGTGAACCATCAGGTTTTTGAAATGAATACACCCCGTACTTCCCTTTCTTAGTATTTGGTTTATACTTTTCATTACTATGCTGAACCCTTTCCTGCTCGTGGCAATGTAAAAAATGATAATCTATCCTATCAAGTTCAAATTGACTTAATGCCAGTTTTGGATTATTATCTGAAAAATCAATTATATCCCTTAAAACCGGATGACCACCAATTGGCTCAGGAAATTCAAAATCCACATTCTGTCTAAATGCTACACAATACCAACGCTCTCTCTTTTGAGGAAGACCGTAATCAAGCGAAGACAGAACTTTCCAGTGAGGATAATAGCCAAGTTCTCTAAGATTTTCTTCTATTGCCTTCAATGTAGCACCCTCTTTATGAGAGACCAAGCCTTTTACATTTTCGAGAAATACCATTTCAGGTTTGTGATACTTCAGAATTCTGCAAATGTCAAAAAATAACGTTCCTCGTGTAGTGTCCTCAAAACCTTTTTTTTCTCCTGCATAACTAAAAGGTTGGCAAGGAAAACCAGCTGTAAGAATGTTAAAATGCGGTATATCTTTCGCTTCGATTTTCGTTATATCTCCTGCTGGTATATCGTGGAAGTTTGCCTCATATGTTTGTTGAGCAAATGAATCAATATCAGAAGAAAAAACACAATCAACATTACAATCTTCCATTGCTAACCTAAAGCCACCAATGCCGCAAAATAAATCTATACCTTTATAATTACTCACTGCTTCAACTTTTTTGCCTTTAAATCTCATATCGCTTTTTGCAATATTGATAACATCATTAAACACCTCTTCCTCTCCATCCATAATAGCAGCCATCTGGTCAGCCAACCACAATTTCAGTAGCTCTTCTGAATCGGTCTTCAAAGCTTCAGCAATTATTGGAATCTGTTCTCTCCTTACAGATCTTTCACCTCTCTCGATACGACTATACATAGGAACACCTATGCCCAAAGCTTTGGCCATAGTGCTCTGCGTAATCTTTTCAGCCTCTCGAAGAGACTTGATTTTGTCTGAAAATAACATTGAACCTTGCTTTACCCTTTAATAGTTGACAAATTTAGGCAAATTTTTTACTATTTCAGTATTTGTGCCGAAAATGATTTCAACATCTTCAATATCTTCATTATAGCCATTAAGCAATAAAATACTTGAACATCTTGATTATCATATTATCCGATATAAAAAACCACCCTCCCCAGAACAATCTCTACGGAGGGTGGCGTTGCGTTACGGCCCGATGGCCGGACAGAAGGAGGGACTAGCCCAGGCGGACGGCCTTCATCATCTCACCGGACTTCTCACCGGTTACGGTGTTCACGAAGAA
>JAQXLM010000052.1 GCA_029012125.1 Eubacteriaceae bacterium
TTCCGCTGGCGATGCCGGAAAACATCAAAATCGGAAAATAAATAAACATCTTCAGGTTTGATACCAGAATTGCGGCCACAAGCAGCTGACCCAGATTGTGGGCAAGACCTCCTGCCATGCTGACGCCTATCATGCTGAAAATCCCCGTTTTCTTTAACAGCCACATGACAATAAGGCTGAGTAGTCCTCCTGCCATGGAATAAAGCATTCCGAACAGACCGCTGAAAAGCAGACCTGAAATGACAATACGCACCAGGTTTATGGCAAAGGCGTACCTGAAATTCATCTCATAAAGGGCGATGATAATCACCAGATTTGCCAGACCAAGCTTAACTCCCGGCATTGCAACTGCCGGCATCAAAGCCTCCACATACGAAAAAATCAAAGCAAGACAGGTGAACATGGAGGCGATGGCAACTGATTTCGCACGACTAGTTTGATATTGCATCAAAATCAGCCTCCTTTCCTGTTATTTCCACCATGACCTTGTTTGGAAGGCATAGGATGCTCTGGTTGGTTTTGCTGACGGAGCCCTCTTTCACGCAAATCTGATTCTTGCAAGAAGAAGCTGACATTTGCACTTGACCGTCTTTTATGGTAATCTTATTTATATGATTATTCCTGCTGATTTCAACAGTCCGGTCTTCTTCCAGGCTATAGGTTCCGTACAGTTCACCGTCTACGGTTACACGAACCTTTTGTCCGGTATCGCTGTGGGCAAAGCTGAGCCATGTGATGGCAAGGCCGAGGCAGACCAGCAGTATAAAAAGCAGTATATCGGCTTTTCTTATTACTTTAAACATCAATACTCCTTAAGAGGTTAATATGAAAAAATTAATTACATTAATGCTGATTTCGGCATTAACCATAACAATCATTATATCACAGACAGGGTGCGCAGAAAAGGAGCCTGTGGAAAAAACAAGCTATTATATGGATACTATCTGCAAAATCACCATATATGATATGGATGATATGAGTGAAGAGGCTGCCGGCAAAGCTATCGATGACACTTTTTCTCTCTGTGCAGACTATGAGAATCTTCTCAGCATGACAAGGGAGAATTCTGATATAAGCAAAATCAACCACAGCAATGGCAAGCCTGTCAAATGTGACCCGGAAACCATAGAAGTGATAAAAATGGGAATCGAATACGGTAAACTGAGCCATGGGCGTTTTGATATAACTATCGGAAAGGTTTCTGACCTGTGGGATTTTCATGGGGAGGACTCTAAGGTACCTGCGGAGGATGCGGTTGAAGAGGCTTTGACGGCTGTGGATTACAGGCAGATTGAAATAGAGGGAAACACTGTGACCATGGCAAATCCTGAGGGTGAAATAAACCTGGGGGGAATCGGAAAAGGGTTCATCGCTGACAAAGCGGCGGAAAAGCTTGCTGATCTTGGGGTAACCTCGGCAATAATCAACTTTGGCGGAAACATTGTCGCTGTAGGTGACAAGGGAGGAGATGCCTTCCGTATAGGAGTGGAAAAGCCTTTTTCTGACAGAAACGAAATTATGGGTTCGGTGGATGTTAAAGACAGCGTAGTGGTAACATCGGGAACCTATGAAAGATACATTGAAGAGGATGGGGAAAAATATCACCATATCCTGGATGTAAAAACAGGGTTTCCTGTGGACACAGACGTGGTGGGGGTTTCTCTTGTAGGTGAAATCGGTAACTCGGCAAAATGCGATGCTCTATCCACCATCTGCCTGATTTACGGCGTAGAAGAGGGTGTAAAGCTGATTGAATCAATTGACGGCGTGGAGGCTGTTTTTATTGATAAGGACGGTGAAATTACGACGACCGGAGGAATGAACTTTGATAAGCTGTGAAGGAGGAAAAAATGTATACGAATAGTGGCCTTTATATAGGAATGGCTGAAGGTGAAAGGATATATTTGCAGCCATCTATGGCAAACAGACACGGATTGATTGCCGGTGCATCAGGAACGGGAAAATCCATAACAATGAAGGTTCTGGCGGAGTCTTTTTCCGATGGTGGAGTGCCTGTATTTCTGTGTGACATTAAAGGAGATATTTCGGGTCTTGCACAACCCGGTGTGTCCTCAGAGTCCATGGAAAAGAGAATCGACAGGTTTGGAATACGTGATGAATTCAGCTACAAGGGCTACCCGGTAACCTTCTGGGATATATATCAGGAGGCTGGTCACCCAATCAGAGCTACAGTTTCTGATTTAGGGCCGGACCTTCTTTCCAATATTCTGGGACTGACTGATGCTCAGACCGGGGTGCTGAATATCATTTTCAAAATTGCAGATGACAACGGCCTGCATTTGATTGATCTGAAGGACCTGAGGGCTATGCTTAACTATGTGGGTGAGCATAAAAAAGACTATATAAATACATACGGAAACATTGCGTCTCAGTCTATTGGTGGAATTCTGAGAGCTTTGCTGCCTCTGGAAAGTCAGGGGGGAGATCTGTTCCTTGGAGAACCGGATCTTGACATTATGGACTGGATCAGAATCGACTCTGAGGGCAAGGGTATGATAAATATGCTCAATTGTGTGAAGCTGGTGCAGAACCCTGCACTTTATGCAAGCTTTATGCTGTGGCTTATGTCTGAGCTGTTTGAGCGTCTGCCTGAAGCGGGTGACATGGATAAGCCGAAAATCGTATTTTTCTTCGATGAGGCTCATATGCTGTTTACCGATGCTCCTAAGCTTCTGGTTCAAAAGGTGGAGCAGCTGGTTAAGCTTATCCGTTCTAAGGGCGTAGGCATCTATTTCATAACCCAGAGTCCAAGTGATATTCCTGACGGAGTACTGGCTCAGCTGAGCAACCGTGTTCAGCATGCTCTTCGTGCCTATACGCCTGCTGAGCAGAAAGCTGTCAGGGCTGCCGCAAATTCCCTCAGAGCAAATCCTGCATTTAAGACTGAGGATATCATTTCTCAGCTGGGAGTAGGTGAGGCATTGATTTCTGTTTTGGATGAGAATGGTGTTCCGGGAATAGTTCAGAATGCAAAGGTCATATGCCCGCAAAGTCTAATGGGTCCTTGCGATGAATCAGTCAGAGCGGCGGCTGTTGCGGCTGACGGAATGAGCAAGTATGACGAGGGCATCGACAGAGACTCTGCATACGAAATGCTTGACCGCCAGAAGGAAAAGGATGAGGAAGCCGCTAAGCTGGCAGCTGAACGAGAGGCTTTTGAGAAGGAAAAAGCCGCATTCGAGGCACAGAAAAAGAAGGAAGAGGAAGCTGCCGCAAAGAAAAGGGAAAAGGAAGAGGCTGCTGCAGCTAAGAAGCTGGAACGGGAGGAAGAAAGAAGACAAAAGGCTATTGAACAGAGGAAGAAGCAGATAGAACGTCAGATTATCAATTCCGGCGCCCAGATTCTGAAAAGAGGCATCATGAACACCCTGATGGGAAAGAAACGCTGATATAGAGAATCAAACACTGATACCAATACTCAGATGAAAATAAGGAACTGTACCATTAACGGAAGGCACTGGTGTGCTCTCCGTCAAGTAGACAGTTCCTTTTTACGTGCCGCGCACAGGAATAGGAGCCAAGCTCCTTAAGGACGAAAACTACAGCTTTATTACATTGAACATTTCGTTTAACACCTTGGAGTTATTAGGGTCAAA
>JAQXLM010000053.1 GCA_029012125.1 Eubacteriaceae bacterium
TCACCTTCGGTGGTGATGGCGGAACCTATGATATCGGTCTGCAATCACTGTCAGGTGCAATGGAAAGAGGCCACGACATGGTATATGTATGCTACGATAATGAAGCATACATGAACACCGGCGTACAGCGTTCATCATCAACCCCTAGATTTGCTGACGCAACAACCTCACCTGTAGGCGCTCATTCTTCAGGAAAGATTCAGAACAAAAAAAACCTTACTGAGATAATTGCGGCTCACAATGTACCCTATGCGGCTCAGACAACTTTTATAGGTAATTTTAAGGATCTTCACGAAAAAGCATACAAAGCAATATACACTAAAGGTCCTTGCTTCCTGAATATCCTTGCCCCTTGTCCAAGAGGATGGGGCTATGAGATGTCTGATATAGCTGAAATATGCAAGCTTGCAGTAGATACATGCGTCTGGCCTATGTATGAAATAGTTGAAGGTAGATGGCATCTTACATATGAACCTAAGAAAAAGCTTCCTGTTGAAGAATTTCTATCCAAACAGAACAGATTCAAGCACATGTTTAAGAGCGGGAATGAATGGATGATAGAAGAGGCACAAGCCTACGTTGATCAGCAATGGGATAAGCTATTATCAAAATGCAAATAACACGAAATTACGGACAGCACTTTTAGCAAAACAGTAAATGCTTGAGGTGCTGTCCTTGTATTTTAGGAATAGTTTTGTTATAATAAAATGATATAAAATAAACTATTTACGTACTGAATTAAAGGAGAAATCAGATGGCACAGCCTAAACTATCACCTATGATGCAACAGTATCTTGATATAAAAGAATCATATAAAGACTGTATTTTGTTCTTCAGACTGGGTGATTTCTACGAAATGTTCTTTGATGATGCTAAACTCGTATCCCGTGAACTGGAGCTTACACTTACAGGTAAGAGCTGTGGACTGCCTGAGAGAGCTCCAATGTGTGGTGTTCCTTTTCACGCGGCTGAAACATATCTGGCAAAGCTGGTTGAGAAAGGGTATAAAGTAGCTATCTGTGAACAGGTTGAAGATCCTGCAGCAGCAAAAGGAATCGTAAAACGAGAGGTAATCAGAATAGTTACACCGGGAACAGTTACATCTCAGACCATGCTAAAGGAAACTGAGAACAACTATCTGACATCTGTTTATATCAGTAAAGAGGGAATGTCAATTTCGTATTGTGACATTTCAACAGGGGAGTTATATTCCACAGAAGAAAACAGCAAATTGAATCTGATGGAAGATGTGCTGAATGAACTGGCGAAGATAGATCCAAAGGAAATAATTCTAAATGAATCATCCGTAGAATTTGTTGATATAAATGATTTTAAAACTGTAACTTCAGCATATATCTCCTCAGTACCTGATACATATTATTCGCAAAAAGCTGCTGAGGATACAGTAAAGGCTCAGTTTAACTGCCTATCCCTGACAACTTTGGGTCTGGCAGGCAGAAATCTATGTGTTTTATCTTTGGGAGCTTTGCTGACCTATCTGCTGGAGACACAGAAGCAGAGTCTTTCACAGCTGACAACCTGCTCCTTTTACGAGTTAGGAAAGCATATGTCACTGGACAAGGCTACTTTGCGGAATCTTGAGATAACCGAAACTTTATACGATAAAAGGATTCAGGGCTCACTTCTTGGCGTTCTGGACAAGACCGGAACAGCAATGGGAAGTCGAAAAATGAAGCAGTGGCTTCGCGAACCCCTTAATAATTCAAGGGAAATCAATAACAGACTGGATGCAGTCGAAGAACTGTTTAACAATCCGATTGTAGCTAACAATATAAAAGAAGCACTGAAGCAGGTTTACGATTTTGAACGACTTGCAGGTCGCGTAGCCTCCGGGAATGCTAACGGAAAGGATCTTCTGGCACTGAGAAATTCTGTCTTTGTTCTTCCTGAAATAAAGGACAGCCTTGCTGACACAGATTCAGAACTTCTTTCAGAGCTTAGCCGCCAGATACATGATTTAAGTAATATATACACTTTGATAGAGGCATCTATAGTTGATGATCCACCTTTTACCATCAGAGAGGGCGGTCTGATAAAGGCAGGGTATTCTCAAGAACTGGATGATATAAAGTTCAGCATCAAAGATGGCAAACAGTGGATAGCTAATCTGGAGAATAAAGAACGGGAGCGTACAGGTATTAAGACTCTAAAGGTAGGTTTTAATAAGGTTTTCGGATACTATATTGATGTAACCAAGATGAACGCTAATCTAGTTCCTGATGACTACATTAGAAAACAGACTCTTGTTAATAATGAAAGATATATAACTCCTGAATTAAAGGAAATGGAAAATCTGGTTTTAAATGCGGAGACCAAGATTAATCAGATGGAGTATGAAATTTTCGTTTCCATCAGAACAGAAATTCAGAAATATATAAGAGAAATTCAGGAAACTTCCCAGGCAATCGCACAGCTGGATGTATTGTGTGCCTTTGCTAATGTCAGCAGTCAACTTGGCTATGTGAAGCCTGTAATTGACGACAGCTATGAGCTTCAGATAGAAAACGGCAGACATCCTGTGATAGAGCAGATGACCGGTGGAGGCATGTTCGTTTCAAATGATACATATCTGAATAACAGTGATACAAGTCTTCTTATCATAACAGGTCCGAACATGGCCGGAAAATCGACATATATGAGACAAACTGCACTGATAGTTCTTATGGCACAGGCAGGTTGTTTCGTACCATGCGACTATGCAAGAATAGGTGTATGTGACCGCATATTTACCCGTATAGGAGCTTCTGACAATTTATCTCAGGGACAGTCTACTTTCTTCGTAGAAATGAGCGAGCTGGCATATATTCTTAACTGCTCAGCTGACAGAAGTCTGGTTATTCTTGACGAAATTGGACGCGGAACGAGCACATATGACGGTCTTTCAATAGCCTGGGCAGCCGTTGATTATCTCTGCAATGAAACTAATCATGTGAGAACTTTGTTTGCAACTCATTATCACGAGCTGACAGTTCTTGAGGAGCAGATTTATGGCGTAAAAAACCTTAATGTTGATGTTTCTGAAGAAAACGGGAACATAGTATTTTTGCATAAGATTGTTCCCGGTTCAGCAAGCAGGAGTTACGGAATACATGTGGCAAAGCTGGCCGGAGTTCCGAGAAAGCTTCTCCTAGATGCAGAAGAAAGATTGAAATGTCTTGAGGATAATGCTGTAGACATCCATATGACAGATTCATTTCATAAAGATGTTCCTGTTGTGGAAGAACAGATATCATTCTTTACTCCGGGTCCTAATCCGGTAGTAGAACGCCTGAAAAATCTTGATCTTATGGAAATCACACCTTCACAGGCAATAAAAATACTAGAAGAATTAAAGGGTATAATCAATGATTAAAGTATTGGATAAAAGTGTTGCAGACAAAATTGCAGCAGGAGAGGTAATTGAGCGACCTGCATCCATAGTAAAAGAACTGGTTGAAAATTCAATAGACTCAGGTGCTGATTCGATTATTGTTGAAATAAAAAACGGAGGAAAATCTTATATTCGTGTAACGGATAACGGCTCCGGAATAAAAGCAGAAGAGGCAGAAACTGCCTTTCTTCGTCATGCAACAAGTAAGATAAACACAGCCGGGGATCTTAACGCAATAGAAACTCTGGGATTTAGAGGGGAAGCTCTTGCCAGCATTGCAGCTGTAACCCACACAGAACTGATTACCAAAGAGGCTGACAGTCAAACTGGAACAAGAATACTGATACATGGAAGTGAGGTTATTTCAAATATCAAAACAGGATGTCCAAACGGTACAACCTTTGTTATTACGGATTTGTTCTATAATACACCTGCAAGACTCAAATTCCTAAAATCAGATGCAGCAGAAGCAAGCCAGATAATTGAATTTATGAGTATGATAGCATTGGCTTTTCCCTACATTAAATTCAGATTTATTAACAATGGCAATATTCTGTTCTCAACATCCGGCAAAGGCGATCTTCATGGGGCTATTCTGGCTGTTTATCAGCTTAAAGAATATAAGGATTTGGTTAAGGTTGATTATAATATAGGAGACAATGCTGTAATAGGATATATATCAAAGCCATCCCTGTCCAGAACCAACAGGAGAAATCAGGTATTCTTTGTTAATGGCAGAGTAGTATCCAGCAAAGTTATTGAAAAAGGTGTGGCAGAAGGGTATAGAGAACGCCTTTTCGAGGGAAGACACCCGGTATGCTTTCTGTTTATCAAAACCAATCCTGCCAAACTTGATGTAAATATTCATCCAAATAAGAAAGAAGTTCGTTTTGACAACGAAAGGGAGATAATTGAGCTTGTAAGTCAGGGAATTGTACAAGCCCTCAGCACAGATACTGCCGTAATCGATGCTGTACCGAGAGTTTCATCAGCTCCTAATCTCTTTGTCAGCGAGATAAAAGAAAAAAAAGAAACAGTAGAACAGGTTGACATAAAACAAATACTGTCGAATAAGCCTCCGCGGGTTGCTGAACCACAGATTGCTGAGAATATAACGAAGCCCCTTTCAGAAGTGCCTGAGGAAGAGAGTAAAAAAGAGGAAGACGATAAAAAAATTGGAATTTCAATCAGTGAACCGGCTTTAAAGCCTTTTGATTTTGATGATTTGAATCCTACAGGTGCCATATTCAACACATATATAACAGCTGTTGACAGTAACAGCTTCTATCTGATAGATCAGCATGCGGCTCATGAAAGAATTTTATATGAAAAGCTCGTCAGTGAGTATATGGCTGATGAAAAGCTTAGACAGCCTATTTTAACCCCACTTGTAATAGATGTGACACCATCACTTATGGAGAAAAGAGAGCAGTGGATGGGTCCACTAACTGAGATGGGCTTTGATCTGTCAGAATTTGGTGGGAATTCAATTCTAATAAGAGAAATACCTACGTTTATGAGCATAGGAGAGGCTGAAGATTTTGTTCAGACTTATTTGGATAATGCGGATGAAGGCGGCAAAATATCCAATACAGTGGTGATAGATAAGCTGATTACAAAATCATGTAAAGCAGCTGTAAAGGCTCATGATCATTTAAGTATGGGGGAGATAGGAGAGCTTTTGAATCAGTTGAAGGAGTGTAGAAATCCTTTTTCATGCCCTCATGGAAGGCCAACATTTATAAGAATGTCCATCTATGAAATAGAAAAAATGTTTAAGAGAGTTTAGATAATGAAAAGAGAAATAATTGCAATATGTGGCCCCACGGCTGTTGGAAAAACTAAATATGCAATTGAAACTGCCAAGCACTTTAACGGTGAGATAGTTTCCTGTGATTCTATGCAGCTGTATAAGTATATGGACATCGGCAGTGCCAAGCCAACTGCTGAAGAACAGGCTAAGGTGAAGCACTATCTTGTGGATCAGATAGATCCGAGAGAGATGTTTTCTGTAGCAAAGTATCAGAAACTGGCAAAGGAGGCTATTGAAGAAATATTCAATAAAGGAAAGACTCCTATAATAGCCGGAGGAACAGGCCTTTATCTTAATTCGCTTCTTTATGACATGGATTTCAGTGCTCCTCCTATGGAAAATGAGTACAGGAACAGATTATATGATGATGCTGAAAGGTTTGGCGCAGAGGCACTTCATCAAAGACTTAAGGAACTGGATCCTGACGCAGCAGAACGCATCCATCCCAATAATGTGAAAAAAGTTGTCAGAGCTCTGGAAGCTGCACAAGCAGGAAACAAGGTTAAAAATTTTGCTACTGAGCTAAGGCCTTGCACTGATTACACGGTAAAGCTTATCGGGCTGACACGTGATCGAGGAGAACTCTACGAAAGAATCAATTTGCGTGTAGACATTCTCATAGAAATGGGACTTATTGACGAAGTGAAGGGATTGCTGGACCGTGGTCTTTCTGAGAGTGATATATCCATGAAGGGAATCGGATACAAAGAAATAATAGGATATTGCAACCATGAGTATGATTTAGAAACAGCTGTTAATATGGTAAAAAAGAATACACGTCGCTATGCCAAACGACAGCTGACCTGGTTCAAAAGATACGATGATATGAAATGGTTCGATATTTCACAGTATAGTAGTGATGAAGAATGTCTGGAGGATGTTTTTAAATGGCTGGAAAAGAAGTAAGAGTTCATAATAAGAGTGCCAAACCGGATAATATCGTCAAAAAAGAAGCACGCATCTTTCAGGATTGCGAGTCTCTTGAGAAACAGCTTCCAAGATTTATGAACGGTTTTTTCAGATATCTGAAGGGCAATGTTTTACCTATGACAAGGTATGCCTATCTTCATGATATTAAGTTTTTCTGTAACTATCTGATAAATGAAACTGATTTAACTCAGGCTTCTGATACATCAAAAATCACCTTGGAAGAGTTCTCTAAGATTAAGGCGGTAGATGTGAACATATATATCGATTACTGCAGACAGTATAAGGTTGAAACTGATGATTCCGTATACATTTACGAAAACAACAACAGTACACTGGCAAGAAAGAAATCTTCAGTTTCCGTACTATTTAAACACCTCTATCGTGATGAGTTAATCCCCAAGAACATCACTGACGGTTTTGACCCAATAAGACTGCCTAAGGCAGGAGAGAGAGAAATCAAAGCTCTTCAGGATGATGAAGTAATGATTATGCTTGATGCAGTTACTAACGGTACAGGATTGACCAAACACCAGCATAGCTACTGGGAGCGAACAAAGAAAAGAGATAAGGCAATACTGATTATATTTCTTACTTACGGATTACGTTTATCAGAGCTGCAGCAGCTGAATATTTCATCTTTCAATTTTAACCGAGGTGAGTTTAAAATATTCAGAAAACGTGGGAAAGAGTCCATTATGCCGCTGAACGACTCTGTTAAAGCAGTTCTGGAGGATTATCTATCCAATGAAAGAGCTGATGAATCCACACTCTCTGATGAAAATAAAGATGCTTTGTTCCTGTCACTTCAGGGAACCAGAATGACAGAGCGTCAAATCAGGGAACTTGTAAAAAAATACACATCTATTGCTTTGAATACTACTCAGCATGAAGGCTATAGTCCGCATAAACTGAGGGCTACAGCGGCTACAAGTTTAATCGGCAGAGGCAATTCAATCTTTGATGTAGCAGCCTTGCTGGATCACGAGCAGGTTACAACAACTCAATTATATGCAAAACATAAACAGAACGTTAAACACGATCTTGTTAGCGATATGGAATGGGAAAAGGAAAGGTTAGGAGAAAAATAAAACAATGAATTACAGTAAGAAACTACTGACAAAAGAACTTGGAATTGATTCAAAAGTGCTGGCTTTGATAGATGAAGCTGAGGAATCTGTCAAGGAGCAGTTTAAGGCTTTAGATGATATTGCAGCTTATAATCAGTATAAGGTGTTATCAGTCCTGCAGAAGCATAAAATTGCTGACAGGCATTTTGCATGGAACACGGGCTACGGATATAATGATTCCGGAAGAGAAGCCGTTGAGATGGTATATGCAGATGTATTCGGAACTGAGGCGGCCCTTGTAAGACCTACAATTGTAAATGGCACTCATGCTCTGGCCATAACACTTATGGGAATTCTTCGCCCAGGGGATGAGATGATATATTGCAGCGGAGGACCATATGATACTCTAGAAGAGGTTATCGGAATCAGAGGAGAGGGCATGGGATCACTGAAGGAATATGGTGTTACTTATAAACAGATTGATCTTCTTCCTGATGGATCCATAGATTTAGAAGCTTTAAAAAACACAATATGTGAAAAGACCAGAATGGTTTGCGTTCAGCGTGCTACAGGATATGCTTGGCGTAAATCTATTACGGTAAACCAAATTGGAGAAGTAGCGGAACTGGTGCATAATATCAATCCGGACATTGTTTGTATGGTTGACAACTGTTATGGCGAGTTTTTGGATATTGTAGAACCTACAAACCTTGGAGTTGACATTATGGCCGGTTCTCTAATTAAAAATCCGGGTGGCGGCTTGGCACTTACCGGTGGTTATGTCTGTGGACGTAAAGATCTTGTTGAAAACGTTTCTTACAGAATGACATGTCCCGGAATCGGTGCAGAATGTGGTCTTACTTTCGGGCAGACAAGAACAATACTTCAGGGCTTGTTCTTAGCTCCAAAAACAGTTAACGGAGCTGTTAAAGGTGCCATTTTATGTGCTGCTGTATATGAAAAGCTTGGATATCCTGTATGTCCGGGAGTAAATGATACTCGAAGTGACATTATACAGGCGGTTCAGCTTGGATCTCCTGAGGCTATGGTGGCATTCTGTGAAGGAATTCAGTTTGCCGCACCCATAGATTCTCACGTTGCACCTGTACCTTGGGCAATGCCCGGTTATGAAGATGAAGTTATAATGGCAGCAGGCGCATTTGTTCAAGGTTCTTCAATAGAACTTAGCGCGGATGGTCCTATAAGAGAGCCTTATAACGTGTATTTTCAGGGCGGTTTGACATATGAGCATTCCAAATTCGGTGTATTAAAATCTGTTAACAGAATGTATGAGAAGGGAATTATTGTCTTATAATTAAAAGGGGTTAAAAGGGATATGATTAAGAATCGCAGACTACAGATAGTACTTTCCATAATAAAGCTAATGATTCTGATAGGGATTACAGTTGCAGTTCCTCTGTATATTTACTTCTATCATTATGATTTTATTACCAGATTTAAATCTTTAGAAGACGTTACGGAATTTCTGATGCCGTACAAGTTTGCAAGTATATTCATATATATTGGACTTCAGGCAGTTCAGATTATTATCTCCGTTTTGCCCGGTCAGGCCTTTCAGTTTGCTGCCGGATACCTATATACGTTCTTTCCGGGATTATTATTTTCAGTAATCGGAGCAGTGCTTGGAACTACCTGTTCCTTTTATCTGGCTAAGATATTAGGACAAAACGCCATACACATATTATTTAGTGAGGATAAAACATCATATTATCTTGAAAAGCTTAACAGCAGGCGAGCTTATACCGTTGTGTTTGTGTTATATTTAATTCCGGGATTTCCTAAGGATATAATAAGTTATGTTGCAGGAATATCAGAAATGAAGTTCAAACCATTTATCTGCATTTCACTTCTGGGGCGATTGCCCGGAATGTGTGCAAGCCTGATAATAGGGGACTTATATTTCCGTAAGCACTTTGTAATTATGGGCATTGTAGCAGCAAGTGCTGTTATAGCATTTTTTGTGTGTATTATCAAAAGAAAATCAATAAAAGAAAAGATGGATAAGTTATTTCAGGTTATTACAAGATAAACAGGCAGCCGTATATTGCGGCTGTTTTTTTAAAAAATTTTATACGAACAAATGTTTATTTTTCTGTTGACATCGAACAAATATTCTGCTATTATATAGAAAACGAACAAACGTTCCAAAGTGGAAGAGGTGACATAGATGAAGAAGTATAGAATTAAGTCAAAAGTTAGATTCACAATCTTTTCAATTATTGCTGTTCTAATTATCGTTACAGGTGTCAGCACCATATTAGGATTCAATACTGTTAACAGTGCTTCCATGGATCAGTACAAGCAGATTAAGGTTGAAGCCGGCGATACTATTTGGAACATTGCTCAGGAATATACTGAACCTGGTGAAGATGTTCGTAATGTGGTAAGTGATATATGTGACATTAATGAGATTAAGGCTGATCAGCTTAAGGCCGGAATGAATTTAATCATTCCTTTGAATTACTAATGCATAGATTCATCTTATATAGAGTAATCTGAACGGAATTAAGAATGAAAGACTGATTTATGATTTAAGCCGTTTTATAGCAAAATAATAGAGGACCAATATATCTACCAATATAAATAAAATCGCTTAAATCGCAAAATAGAGCCTCTAATTTTTTTAGATATCCCATAATAAAAACCCTCTGATATTGTAATTGCAATATTTAGAGGGTTTTGCCGTTCTTGTATAGTTGAAAGCATGTCTTAAGGTGATATGTGGCTGTAGCCTGGTGGATATATAAAACTATTCCCAAAATTATGATTTTAGGAATAGTTATGATCGTTTATTCTAAAAAAATATCCGGTTGAATTCTTTTACTGACTCACTATTCTTTTCATCATCGTATATATCAGATTCATAATACTTACCGCCTCTAGCATTGGACAAATATTTTGACTGTAGCTCCATCGCCATGAAAGCCGGATAATTGTATCCATTGCAATCTGTGATACCAAATTCTGACGCTTCCACAAAACCAAACTGTGGATAATATTCAGGTCTACCAAAGAAAAGAATTGCACCAAAGCCCATACTTTTCGCCTTTTTTATCATTGTCTTAATAAGTTTACCGCCAACGCCTTTCCTTTGATGTTCCGGCAAAACGCTAAGTGGTCCAAAGTTAAGAACATTAAGACTTTCATTATGTATTTTCACAACTGCATGGCTACATATGATATGTCCTACAATTTCACCATCGATCTCAGCAACTAGGCTTAAAGGTAAAATGCCATCACGCCTTCTGAGTTCGTGTACCATCCAGTGCTCATATGGACACCCTATTCCACCCTGCTCAATTCTTCCGGGATACGAAAATGCTTCTTTAGTTATTTCCTCGACTTTTCGGTAATCTTCCGGTCTCTCTACTCGAATGCTTATATCTATTTTATTCTTTCTCATTTCTACCTCGATTAATTAATTCATTCATCTTTCTCTGCAATTGCAAAAATTCCCGCTCGCCTAAAACTTCCCATTCCATTAGGCATTACATATTTGTCATAGTAATCGCATAACTCAAGAAATTCGTCATCTGAACTTATATGGTTAATCTTATCATGAACATCGTCATTTTCATTCTGACGATATAAATGCAGTAGATATAAATGAGTCAGACTACCTATACTTCTACATTCTATAACCTTCATTCCATTTGCTTCTATAATGCCGGTAAATTCCTCCGGAGTATATGCTTTTAATTCGGATATACTGGTTAGCTGATCTGCATCATCATAGTCCGCTTTGTTAAAATATCCTTCAGTCATCATCACTTTGACAGATGGATGTATTCGTCCAAGCTTTGTTAAGCTGTAATTTAGCCATGTGGCAGTCATACAGGCTTTACTGGATACAGACAGCATTACTTTTTTTCCAACACGACAGGCTTCAGAGATTACATCGTTAGCCCTACTACCAGAGAAAGAAATAGCACCATCAAAACACAAAACTAAGTCGAACTCATCTGTTTCAAAGATATCTAGATTGACCGCATTTCTTTTTATGAATTCTATGTTATCTAGACCTTCTGCATTTTCTTTCGCAAGTCTGATCATTTCGTCGGATAAATCTAAATGAACTACATCGTATCCCATTTTAGCCAACGGAATTGAAAATGCACCTGTGGCTGCACCAATATCAAGGATTTTCTAAACATTATGTAAATGGTCTTGAATAGCTTTAAACCGAAGAAGACGATTAATCATTTCATCATCATAGTCAACTTCCTCGATTTCAGAAATTATATTCCAAAATTCTTCATGTTTTTCAAAGTTCATTTGTCGTCACCTCTTATTATCTATTAATGATACCATTGTGCCTGGGCATGATACATTTCAGCAGCTGAAAACTATTCATTTATTTTATCAAGGTTTTTCCATCCATAGCGTATGATGGAGATAATCATAGAGATTTCACTGACAACCTCGTCCAGAATTCCTGCCCATGATCCGACGATAATATCGTATATAATCCACAATGGTGAATTAACAAACATGCCAACAATTCGTATTTTACGTGCATTATGCGTATATCCACCTATTGTGGCCGCAATATTGGCTGCAACAGGCAAAAGTGATAACCACCCAGACCACGTTGCAACAAGTGCTGCCAGTTGCATTATGCAAATAACAACACACATCTTTTTGCTGCGAGCGAATTCTATTTTGCTACCAAGACAAAATGATCTAAAGGTATTAATTATGTAGCTTATTCCGCCTGTTATAGCACCAAGTAAAATCAGATGAATGGTGTAAAACAAATAGGACAAAAACTGTACTTTAAATAGATTTTTATTGCTCTTGCACTGGAATGATAAGAAAAACAGAGCCGTTCCTATCAGTCCGATAGCTTGTATAAAAATATTGCTCATAGTTTAATAGTATCTCCAATTATAAAATAGCTAATCTATAAGCTTCCTCTGAACTTCCCTGTACAGCTTTTCATCTACTGCAGGAATACTATGATCAGCACTGCTTGATGCTGCCAGAATTGACACATCTCCGGTAGCATATCCAAAGTGTCTTGCCAACGGACCTTGATTAAATCCTAAGCTTTGAATTCTTCTATATGGTATCCATGTAACCTCTCTGGTAAATGCACCTGTAACCAGAACAAGCGTTTCTTCATCTACGCCTACCCCTTCTGTCTTTAGTCTTAAAAGCAAGTATACAAAGTAGAAAATAAAAAGACCTATTCCAATAATGATGACCCCAATTTGCAAAACCTGTGGAAGTTCAAGCTTTGGAAGAGCAAGATTAATAAGCAGACTTGAAAGTACTGTAAGAATTCCTCCAGTGATAAATAACCCGGGTAAATTTGAACAAAGTGAACAAGGTTTACGCATAATGAGTTCAGGTTCCTCTATAATATATTCGGGTAATAGCCGAGCAAGAATTTTTGATATTTCCTCTTTCTTTTCTGACAAGAGCAAAAGTGAATTTTCTTCATCTTCATCACCTACACCTATGCATATAACCTCAACATCCTGTCTTCCGAATATTCGTGATATTAGACGCGCCCTAACCTTTACAGTGTTTATTTTGTCCACAGGCATCACATACTGACGCCTCTTAATAAGGCCATAAGAGAGAATTATACGATTGTCTACTCTCTTGGCACGAAAATCATAATATCTGAAGAAATCCTTTAGAAGACCGTAGAAGCTAGACGCTATCATCCATAAAAATGCCAGCGCTCCTCCTAAGACGGAAATGATCTTTGATAAACTGAACTCACCTACTCCACCTGTAAGAATAAAATAACCGGTTACCGAAGCCAGAAGTATTATTATAAATACCACTGTTGAAATGCTCACAGAGTATATGCAATGCATTGCAACCTGCCCCGGTGTATAGCAGACATCAAAGTCTTCAGCGATGGTTTCTACCTCAGTCTGCACTGTATGATCCTTGTCGTTTAGCTGAGACAGTATGTGGTTTCTAAAAGCCTTTGCATCAGTAAACTTCAGTACGATCTTAATGTCAGTTTCGTTAGCTGTGCTTTGAGAGTTGGTATCTATTTTTATCTTGCAGGTACCTATAATACGCTCAAAGAGGTTCTGTTCCAGATTGATATTTGAAATGTTTTTTATGTTGAAACTCTTTCGTACTGTTCTTAAAGTAAGTCTTTCCACAAGAATGGTCTCTTCATCTACGGAAATCCATGTTTTAAGATATATTATGACCTGATAACCGATATACAGCAGTAAAATCAGACTTACTATGGCAAAGCCTATCAAAGCCTCAAAAAGATTGGCTACTTCACTTGCTTCCCGTAGCATATCTATAGCATCTCCGATATTATATATGAAGATTAGGATAATACCTATCATAAGAGCTCCCAGGTTTTCAATGATAACACTGGGATGACAACGAAATCTACTGTTCTTCATCGTTTTCCGCCTCCTTGCGTTCAGCGATAACGATTTCGTTGATTCTGTTCTTCAATCTTTCTGCAATAGCCTCAGCAACATCTTTATCCAGATAAGAAATTTCCAGATCGCTTCCGGCAGTAATAACCTTTATCTGGGTTAAACCAAATGCACGATAAATAGGTCCCGATGAAAGTTCTATTTTATGAAGTCTTTCCATAGGAATTATCTCTGTTCGAATAATAATGAAACCTTTACGAACCTCAAGCTCCACATCTGTTAAACGATATTTATATATGGCATATGAAACCCCAGGTGAAACAGCGGTGTATACAAATAGCAGAATAAATGCTCCTAGAGTTATGTAGTTAATAAATGATGGCCATATGTCATGAAAGACTATGGTAACGCCAATCAGTACAGCACTAATAATCACAAATCTTATTAAAGCTTTTACATACATGCAGATGCGTGCTTTTTTCCCCAGTCTTTTGTATTCGGTATCCATTAATATCCCCTCTCTCTGATATAATATAACGCTTCGATATTGTTTTTACTTATCTATTTTATCATATCTAAGGAAGGTTTCAATGTTTTGATTTAAAGTATATCTATAATCCCCTTTTGATTTTATACCGTGTATGTTTCTTTTAATTCGTAAACTGAAAGTCGATATGCCAGATAAGATTCGGCTATACATATTGCCAGTATTACTAAGCTTCCATTAATCGGATTAATGTGTTTGAAAGGCATTAAAGCTACAAGCAAAATAATGTGCATTGCGGCTTCACCTGCGAGACATAAACCACTAGCAAAACGACTTGTTTTATGTGTGACAGGATCTCTCCATTTACTGGCAAAAGTGGTGTTGAATATTGCCCAGCCACTTAGTGCAAGTGTAATTGCTGCAGTAATCAGTATGAGAATAATAAATCCGACAATCGTCTCAAATCTGTTGTTTACGGGACCTAAAAGCTCTGGTATCATGGTATCCATTGATGCAGACTCAAATCCTAAGGCTGTACAGCCGGCAATGATTATATAGAAAAGCATGGGAAGGATAAACATGCATTTAAAACCAATTTTAATATGAGTTTTAACCAGATCTTCAGTCCGGATTGGCAGCATATAATAGAAAGATGCATTTTCGTCAAAGAGTAAAGATGTATTCCATTCCTGAACTTGTGTTGCCAGAGTACACATCACCGTATTTAACAGGATAATGATGAGTGATCCGCTGATATGAAGCTTATCCAACAGTAAAAGCATGGCAGGAATAATTAATGCTACACTTGTCCAGTCTGACATTTTTCCATTAACACTAACAAGTTTCGAATAGGCCTTTTTTTTGCTTAGAGAATAATTCTCATCAAAGACTTTAACCTCTTTTTTCTTTGATACTGCCCTACCAGTCTTAGAGGAAAGTCTGTGGAAAATAAATGACAAAGCTGCTAAAACTGCAATTTTTGAAAATATAAGTAACACAGGAGAGATATTGATATTTCTGTCCAGTATCATTCTTGGAATTACTGTTGTACTTAAAAATACAATCCATGTAATGCTGACTCCGGCATTATTTCGTTCAATTTTAGTTCCCGGGTTTCTTTTGTGTGAACGATTTGCTGAATACTCATATGCTGCTGTAATACATGTGGAGAGCATTAAAAAGAATAATATCTCAGCAATCAGAATTAAATATATCTGCTTATCTGAATAACTGTAAATGTTTCCACAATACAGCCACTTTAAAAAGCTTGTAAGTTTTTCCAAGGAAAAACCATTTATTTCTAAATATAATCCGCATACTGTAAGATAAAAACCAAGTACTGCGAAAAATACGCATAATAACCCTGCAATGTATCTTCCTCTTTGTATTATTTTTTCACTAACAGGAAGCATATTAATAAGTATTCCCGTATCGCCATATCTACTGTCAACAAATATTCGGTACAGAGTTCTGGATAAGAAGGTAACTCCTATGACAACACAGAAAAAACCGACGATTGATAGAGGGAAATAAACATCTATCATTAACACTGTAACTATACCTATGGCTATCAGTCCAACAGTAGCTGCTGAATCATCTCTTGCCAGCAATAAATTAAGCTTTGTCATCTCCCACACTGTTGTTTTTCTCATCTCTAAACATCTCCTTTAATGCTCCCTCCAGTGACATTCCGTATTCACTTCTTAACCGGTCTGAATCAATGAACCTTTCAACCCTTCCCCTTTTCAGTACAATGACAGAATCGAATAATCTTTCAATGTCACGAACAAGATGTGTTACAATTAGCATTGTACCTTTAGGATTGAAATTCTCGATTATCAGATCAAGAATATGATCCCTTGCTTCAATATCCACTCCACCTATAGGTTCGTCCAGCAGGTAAAGCCTGGCGTTTCTGGACATTACGAGACAGACCTGCAACTTATCAAGCATCCCCTTCGACATTTCCTTAGGTGTCTGCTGCATTTTTATATCAAAGCCATTTAAGAGGCGATTGCATTTATTTTCGTCAAAGTCATCGTAAAAAGTCTTATATATCTTTACTATATTACGAACATTCATATCAGCCGGTAGCCCGCTCTTATCAGGCAGATATGCAACCATAGCTTTTGTCGCTGCGCTCGGCTTAATTCCATCAATCAGAACCTCTCCGTCATATTCCGCATAAAGTCCGGCCAGAATCTTAAGAAGGGTTGTCTTACCGCTCCCATTAGGTCCTAAAATACCGATAATCCGACCTTCAGGAATCTGAAGGTTAATGTCATCTAAAGCACGAATACTGTCAAAGTCTTTTGTAAGACTCTTAATATCAACTATTGATTTTTCAACCAGCCTTAAACCTTCTCTCATAATCATCCAATCCTTTCACTTTCAGAATCTTCCATCAGTACTGTATCACACCTTTTTCGAAAAAAATCCATAATATCATTATCATTGTATCCAAGAACAGTCATTTCTTTTCTAAATCTGTCCGCAGCTTCCATTGCAAGTTTTTCTTTTAACTCTGAGATTAGGGATGAATTTTTTGTAACAAATCTGCCGCTGGTACGTTCTGAAACCAGTAAACCTTCTCTCTCAAGTTCATTGAGTGCTCGCTGCATAGTATTAGGGTTTACTTCGAATTCAGAGGCCAGGTCTCTTACAGATGGAACACGCATTCCGGGTAACAGTTCTCCTGAGGCTATAGCCTCCCTTACATTATTCATTATCTGCATGTAGATTGGCATATTATCATGTAATCTCTTATCCACTTAGGTCACCTCCACTTTTTATAAAAATAATCCACTGTTATTGTATTATCTATTTAGTACAATAATACAGTAATACAATTTTGTCAATAAAAATTTGTCAATAAAAAAGAATCGCTTTTTTTCAGCGACTCTTTTAAATGTTATAATTCTACAGCTGTTTATCTAATTCTATTTCAACTTGCTGTATTTTCTTTGTTTTAGGTAATTCATATATTTTATCCTGCATGACAACCATCTGAACATTTCTAAGGGCCTTAAGGTCGTTCAGAGGATTAGACTTTACAACTATCATTTCTGCAAGCTTTCCCTTTTCAATTGATCCTGTAATATCATCAATTCCGGCCAGGGTTGCATTAAGCAATGTAGCTGAGTAAATTGCAAAGCTTTCACTTACACCACAGTATTTTACATAGTAGTATAATTCTCTCCACATATCATATTGTGTAACATAAGGACATGCCGTATCTGTACCAAGACCTACCGGGATACCGTTTTTCAAGCAATCCTTAGCCATGGAGACTATGCCGTCAAATACTATTTTTCCGTTTTCCTGCTGTTCATATGTAGCATGGGAAACATTTCTGTCAAAGACAGCAAATGGCAGAGCCGGCGACAGCGTTGATACGTGAAAAGCTTTCTTATCTTTAAACAGTTTAATTATGTCATCTGATGGTTTTGCTCCGTGTTCTATGGAATCAACACCGTTTTCCAGGGCTACCTTCACACCTTCAGGACTTTCAACGTGGGCTGCCACTTTATAACCTAACCGATGGGCCCTATCACAGGCTGCCCTTACTATTTCCGGTTTCATTCTCAGAACTCCGGGTTCACCAACCTTTTCTGCATCAAGCACACCACCTGTAATCATAAGCTTAATAATGTCAGGCTTATCTTTAGCAATGATGTCTACGTATTTTACTGCATCATCAGGTGTTTCTGCTTCATATGCAAGAGAACCGGCCATATGACCTCCTGGTACGGAAATGGCCATGTTAGATGCAAGAATTCGCGGTCCTATTCTCTTTCCGGCGTTTATCTCATCTCTTACAGATGTATCAAAGTCAGCAATTCCACCTACTGTTCGAATGGTCGTAACACCACTCATAAGCTGCATCTTTGCAAAGCCTGCAACCAGATGTTTTCCAAAACTCCTTGTTAAAGAATTGGAAGTTATAAGCCTTACAAGCTTGACAGGATCTGACTGCTTTTTCCTGGGTTTTCCTGAACCTGCTAGATGCACATGCATATTGATAAGTCCTGGCATAATGTAACTACCCAAAAGGTCCACTTTTTCATAATCTGAAGGTACATTTTTATCATCAATTATGTCTGATATTATTCCTTCATCAGCAAGAATAGCCTTTCCGTACTGTGGACACATGTTTTCACTGCCGTCAAGTACTATTCCGTTTATATACGCTCTTTTCATCTATTTCCCCCTCTAGCTACGTCCTACCTGTTATTCTTTATTCTCTGAGCTGAATACTACGCCTATAATTGCAATTGCTCCGCCAATGATCTGCTTAGCAATAATCGGATCATGTAAAACCGTTACTCCCAGAATCAGACCTATTACAGGCATTACATTAATCATGGCTGTTACCGAGCTTGCAGTTAACCCCTTAAGACCGAAATTATACAACAGAAATGCGATTATTGAGCAACCTATTGCCAGGAACAGCATAGATGCAAGGGATGCTGGCGTTGGCATCATCCAATCCTTCATCTCTGTTAATGCCAAAGGAATGAAGAAAATTCCTCCGAATACCATCTGATAATAGGTAATGGTTAATGGTGTGTACTTTTCATTTATATTCTTTATTACAAAGTTATATACTCCCCATGAGATTCCGGCTATCAGCATAAAAATATTACCCAGTATTGGATTAGATGCAGTTTCCCCTCCTCCTGTTGTGGAAAGCATATATACTCCGATAATGGCAATTCCTAACCCAAAGGCTTTTTTCTTGCTGGGAATCATTCTGAAAACAGCGAATTCCATTAGTGCAATCAAAGCCGGATAGGCACCGCTGATAAGAGCTGCAGCAGATGATGAGGTGTAGTCGATTCCTACATTCTGAAGAGCAAAATACAGCGTTACACCGAATAATCCGGCGAGACACAGGTACTTCATGTCTCCTTTTTCTATTTTTTCTGATTTTTTTCCTACTTTGATTATTACAAACAGAATTGCTGCAGCCACTATTGTTCTTATGGCTCCCAGTGTAATAGGAGGAAAGGTAGTATACGCAATTTTCGTGATAATATATGAACTACTCCAAAATAGAATAGCTGCCAGTGTTGCAAGATAATACTGTGTTTTATTAGTTGTTTTTTCCAAAAAAAATAACACCTCTTTTCTATATATCTACAGATATTCTATCATATTCTGACAAAAAATAAAATATTAAGCTCATCATAAGACAAGCTTAATATTATGCATAGTTTTAATTGGCATTTGACACGATACTGTAGTATGAGTTTGATGTAATCTTATATACAACCCCATAGATAAGTCCGTATACAACTGCAGAGCATACTGTAACTATAATTATAAGCGGCAGATTCTGCAAATTAAACAGCTGAAGTATTTTCCATACAAGAGGGAATGCAAAAGCAAGATGAAGAATTGCAAAAACCAGAGGAGCAAAGAACACTGTAATCACCTGGGAGTTTACACTCTTCCTTATATCTGACTTGTTCATTCCCACCTTCTGCATAACTTCGAAGTTCTTCTTATCTTCATATCCCTCCGAAACCTGTTTATAGTATATGATCAAAACTGTAGCCAGCATAAATACTCCACTTAGAATTATTCCTATGAAGAACAGACCGCCGTATGTTGTGTAAAAATCATATCTGTTTCCTGCTGCACACTCTACTGAAAAACTATGAAACATATTATCATTGTTATCCTGTGCAATCTTATCATAAATGTTCGAGTATAGATTAATCTGGGCGTCTTCATCACCGTTTGTGTCAAAACTGTATGTCCAGCCCACAGAGAAGTTGTTATTCAATTCCTCATTTTTAAACACATCATGGATGAAGTCGGAATAGTCGCTTACAATAAGGTATATGCTAGGTGTAACATCAGCCATTACCGAACCTTTAACATCAAAGTCTACCGCATCACCGGCAACCTTGTATACTCTTACATCACCAATCTGAATTGTATCCTTTTTGTATTTTGTCCTGATGCAGTGAATTAGAGTTTCATCTTCTTTTAAAGAAACGTCCTTTCCTGTAAGTTCCCTGTAATCTTCAACAGGTAGAATATGAAGAGCTGTAGCCATATCATATTCGGAAACATTCATTTCATTTAATTTTTCAATGCTATACTCAAACTTGTCATCAAGTATTGCGCCGTAGGTTTCCGCATAACGATACTCTACCGGATTCTCTATTTTTAAAGCGGCTTTTTCAACCTCACTCTGGATATCGCTCTTTATAATATCCAGGTTCTCATCCTTCATCTGTTCTACAGAGTAGGTCTTGACAGAACTGGATATCTGTCTTGGATATCTGGCCTTAAAGCTGTTTTCGCTGCCGATATAAAGACTTACTGTAGAAGACATAACCACCAGCACCATGGTGCTGAGAATACATATTGATGCCAGTCCCGCTCCATGTCTTTTCATCCTGAAAGCCATAGATGACACTGAAGCAAAATGATTCTTTTTATAATAATACCCCTTTTTCTTTTTCAGAATTCTGCAAATTGCCACGGAGCCGGTAGTAAAGATGATGTAAGTTGCAATGATTACCATTATTACTGCTATAAAGAACACGGTAAAGGCTGCTAACGGCGTCTTGATTGAAACTGCAAGATAATAAGCTACTCCAAGGATTATTGCTCCCAACAAAGCGATTAATCCATTCCCCTTTGGAGGCTTTTCTCCCAGTTTTTCGCTGTTCAGCATTTGCAATGTGTTGGTTCTTCTGATTATTATCAGGCTGCTGATCAGAATCACGAAGAAGATGAATGCAAACACTGCAACAGTAAATAATACTGCATCAATGGGAACTCTGAACTCCATTGTAGCTTCAGCTTTTACAACCTTCATAAGACCAAGTTCAGCCAGTTTTGAAAATAGTATTCCGAAAAACAATCCGCAAATTGTGGAGGAAATACTGATTATCAAGGTCTCATAAATTGTAATTATAGACAGCTTGTTCTTACCCATACCCAACACGTTATAAAGACCGAATTCCATATTCCTTCTCTTTACAAGGAATGAATTGGTGTAAAACAGGAAAATCAATGCAAAAATCCCTATTACTCTCTGTCCCAGGAACATTATAAAGTTTAGGCTGGTTCCCCCTCCCATGTATTCATACATGGGATTATTGCAAAGGGATGACATGATGTAGAACATGGTAATCATACCAACACACGTCAGAAAATACGGAAGATACAGTTTTCTGTTATTCTTTATGGTTGTAAATGCAAGCTTGGGATAAAATCCTATTTTCATCTGATTTCGCCCCCTGTCAGAAGCATTGTCAGAGTATCGGATATTTTCTGATACATCTGTTCATTGGTGCACTCACCTCTGTAAATCTGATGAAACACTTCACCGTCTTTGATAAACAGTACGCGTCCGGCGCAACTTGCAGCTTTGACCGAATGTGTAACCATTAACACTGTCTGGCCTGTTTTGTTTATATCTGCAAATAGTTTTAAAAGTTCATCTGACGACTTAGAGTCCAGAGCTCCTGTTGGTTCATCAGCTATTACAAGCTTTGGTTCTGTTATCAGCGCTCTTGCAACTGCTGCACGCTGCTTTTGTCCCCCTGAAACCTCATAAGGATATTTTTTCAGAATTTCCTTAATTCCCAATCTGTCAGCAATAGGTGCAATCTTCTTTCTCATAACCTTATATGGTTCTCCTGCTAAAACCAGCGGAAGAAAAATATTGTCCTCCAGAGAAAAAGTGTCCAGAAGATTAAACTCCTGAAAAACAAATCCAAGATTATCTCTTCTAAAATCTGACATGTCCTTTTCAGCGATATTCGAAAGATCCTTGCCGTCTAAAACAATTTTACCGCTTGTCGGTTTATCCAGAGCTGCCAGGTTATTGAGTAATGTGGTTTTACCTGAACCTGATTCACCCATGATTGCTACGTATTCCCCTTCTTCAACTGTAAAGTTAACATTCTTTAATGCTTCGACCTGATTACCACCAAAGCGTGTAGTATATACCTTTCTCAATCCCTTAACTTCCAATAAGCTCATTTTTTTACCTCCTTGATGTAATCAGTATATCAAAAAAGGGAAATGAAGCTCCATATCATTTACTTACATTTCCCTAATATTTCCTTACAGTTTTGTAAGAATTAAATTATTTTCCTGTCAGATGTATAGAAAACTCAGAACCTTTATCCGGCTCTGACTTTACAGTTATGCTATGCCCCAGTCTGTCACAAATTCTTTTGCACAGATATAGTCCTAAGCCACTGGCCTTCTTATCCAATCTACCATGGTATCCGGTATATCCTTTTTCAAAGATTCTTGGAATATCGTCAGCTGCAATACCCATTCCGGTATCTGCAATGACTATTGTATCGGGTTCTCGCCAGGTAATGGATATGGAACCTGCAAAAGTGTATTTTACAGCATTAGTCAGAATCTGTTCCACTACAAAGCTAAGCCATTTTTCATCGGTTACGGCTGATGCATTAACAGAAGTGTAATCAAGCCTCAATCCCTTGGAAATAAACTGGCCGGAAAGCTTTCTAACAGCATTTCTTATGATACTGTCAATGTCCGTTTCTCTGAAAACATAATCAGTACTGTCAGAATCAAGCCTAAGATATGTCATGACCATATCTACATACTGCTCTATTCTAACAAGATCGTCGTTAAGCCTGCGTGAAAGAGGACTGTCTTCGTTCTGGAGAGTCAGTCGCATAGATGCTATGGGAGTTTTTATCTGATGAGCCCATACGGTATAATACTCAATCATATCATCGTATTTATTCATCAGTTCTGCAATAATGCTCTGATTCTTCTGTTCTAACAGATTAATCAGCTCCCGATAATTGGCATCGTCTGTCTTATTGTATTGTGAAATGCAATCTGTCAGATTTGCAGGCAGTTTTCTCATGTACTTTAGCAGCTGATTCTTTTTGTATGCTTTGATAAGCCGGTATACACCGTAAAGTGATGCAATGACCAGAGAAATTGCCGTAGGATACAGTATCACTGCAACAGGAGTGTTATACAGCAGTAAAACTATCGGAAATGCAGAATAACATAACAGACAAACAATAATAGTACATAAATGTTCTCTGATATACTTTATGAAAAACCTCATATTGTAGCTCCTATGCAATAATATAGCCTACACCGTGTTTTGTCTCAATATAGCCGGAAAGCCCTGCGTTGTCCAGTTTCTTCCGGAGCCTGTTAATATTAACCGTCAGAGTATTTTCATCCACAAATTCATCAGTCTTCCACAGTGTTTCCATAAGCTTTTCCCGGCTTACTACCTTGCCCTTATTCAGCATCAAAGTCAACAGAATTCGATATTCATTTTTGCTCAGTGAAACAGTTTCGCTGCCAAATACAAAGCTTCCGTCTCCGGTATTAAGTACGGCACCTCTATGTTCCAGAACAGAAACCTTAGATCCAAAGTCATATGTTCTTCTCAGCATGGCCTGAACTTTTGCAATCAGTACGTTTAAATCAAATGGCTTTGCGATAAAGTCGTCAGCGCCCATATTCATAGCCATGACGATATTCATATTATCAGCGGCAGACGAAATGAATATAATTGGCACACTTGATGACTTTCTGATTTCCTGGCACCAGTGATATCCGTCAAAGAAAGGCAGAGATATATCCAGCAGAACCAGGTGGGGATCAAAGTCAGCAAAATCTGACATTACGTTCCTGAAGCCTGTAACTGCCCTGCATTCAATATCCCACAGCTCAGCCTGTTTTATTATGGCATCTGCTATACCCTTGTCATCTTCAACGATAAGAAGTCTATACATATTTCTCCCTTATTTAAAGTATTCTACTGCAGCCTTAAACATCTGCATATCGAATTCGCCGGGAACATTCTTGTAAAGTCCTGCGCCGATTCTTTCGGAGTGTCCCATTTTACCCAGGACTCTTCCGTCAGGTGAAGTTATACCTTCAATAGAAGCATAAGAACCGTTTGGATTGTACTGGATGTCAGCACTTACGTTTCCGTCCAAATCAACATACTGTGTAATAATCTGGCCATTATCCGCTAATTCTCTAATCAGTTCAGCAGGAGCTATAAATCTTCCTTCACCGTGTGAAATCGGAACTGTAAAAATATCTCCGGCATGAACATTTGCCAGCCAAGGTGACTTGTTAGAAGCGATTCTTGTTCGTACAAGCTTGGACTGGTGACGTCCGATTTCATTATATGTTAAAGTTGGACAGTTTTCATCTGTATCTATAATTTTTCCGTAAGGAACCAGACCAAGCTTAATCAGCGCCTGGAAACCATTACAGATACCTGCCATAAGACCATCTCTGTTCTCAAGCAGATCGGTTACAGCATCCTTAACCTCTTCGTTTCTAAAGAAAGCTGTGATGAATTTAGCGGAACCGTCAGGTTCGTCTCCGCCGGAGAATCCACCCGGAATGAATATAATCTGTGATTCCTTAACCTTTGCAGCGAAGTCTTCAACTGACTTTGCAATTGAAGCTGCTGACAGGTTATTGATAACGAAGATCTCAGGTTCAGCACCTGCGTCTCGGAAAGCCTTAGCGGAATCAAATTCGCAGTTTGTACCTGGGAATACAGGAATAAGTACCTTAGGTGTATCAACCTTAACCTTAGCATGAGGTCTTTCTGAAGCCTCATAAGTAAAGGTTTCCAGCTTGTTATCCTGAACCTGTATGTTACAGCTGTAGATAGATTCCAGCTTATCTTCATATCTTTTCTCAATGTCAGCTAAAAGGATGACATCATCGCCGTGCTTAATAGCCTTTTCATCTGTAGTCGTACCTAGTATCAGACCTTCTACCTCTGCACCATCTTCTACTTCTACGATAAATGAACCATATGCATATTTAAAGATATCATTTACTGCAATGTCTGAATTGTATTCGAAACCGATTTCATTACCCATAGTCATCTTAAGTACTGCTTCTGCAACTCCTCCATAGGTTGGAGTATAGACGCTTAATGCAAATCTGTCTTCAACTAATTTATGAACGGTTGCAAACACCGATTTCAGTGATTCAGCCTCAGGTAATCCGTTTTCATCATATACTGGGGTTAACATAATTACTTTATGGTTAGCTCCCTTGAATTCAGGTGAAACGATGTTTCTAACGTCTTCTGTTGTTACAGCAAAAGAAATTAATGTAGGTGGAACATCAATATCTTCGAAGGTTCCGCTCATGGAGTCCTTACCACCTATCGCAGCAACACCAAGATCTTTCTGAGCCTTAAATGCACCTAGTACAGCTGCCATCGGTTTACCCCACTTTTCAGCTGTCTTAAGCTTTTCGAAGTATTCCTGGAAGGATAGATATACATCCTCAAAGGAAGCACCTGCAGCTATAAGCTTTGATACGGATTCTACTACAGCAAGGTATGCACCGTGGTATGGGCTTGTACTTGAAATAAACGGATTGTAACCCCATGACATTACTGAACATGTGGAAGTGTGCTCTTTTTCCACGGAAACAAGGTTTACCATAGCCTGAATAGGTGTTCTCTGTCTTATTCCGCCAAATGGCATCAGAACAGTTCCGGCACCGATGGTCGAGTCGAATCTTTCTGAAAGTCCTCTTTTGGAACATACATTTAAGTCCTCTGCAAGAGCAAGGTATTCATCAACAAAGTTTTCAGCTTCAGGTTTATTGAATTCCTTATGCATTGGAATTTCTGCTGTTGTGTGCTTTTCTGCACCATTTGTGTCCAGGAACTCTCTTGAAATATTAACAATAGCCTTGTCATTCCAGAAAATCCTTAGGTATGGATTATCTTTTACTTCAGCTACAACTGTAGCTTCAAGGTTTTCTTCCTTTGCAAGCTGACAGAACCGTTCAACATCATCTTTTCCCACTACAACGGCCATTCTTTCCTGAGATTCACTGATAGCAAGCTCAGTTCCGTCAAGTCCGTCGTATTTCTTAGGTACAGCATTCAGGTTGATTTCCAGACCGTCTGCCAATTCACCGATAGCTACGGATACGCCGCCTGCTCCAAAGTCGTTACAGCGCTTTATCATCTTTGATGCTTCCGCATTTCTGAATAATCTCTGAAGCTTTCTTTCCTCAGGTGCGTTACCCTTCTGAACCTCAGCACCACAGCTTTCAAGAGATTCCAATGTATGTGACTTGGAGGAACCTGTTGCTCCGCCACAGCCGTCACGTCCTGTTCTACCGCCTAGAAGGATGATAATATCACCGTCAACCGGTCTTTCTCTACGAACATTTTCAGCAGGTGCTGCAGCAATTACAGCTCCGACTTCCATTCTTTTTGCAACATAACCTTCGTGATATATTTCGTCAACCTGTCCTGTAGCAAGACCGATCTGGTTTCCGTATGAACTGTATCCGCTTGCTGCAGTCGTAACGATTTTTCTCTGTGGCAGCTTTCCTTTCATTGTTTCTGAAACCGGCTTTAGTGGATCGGCAGCACCTGTTACTCTCATAGCTGAGTAAACATAGCTTCTTCCTGAAAGTGGATCTCTGATAGCTCCGCCGATACATGTTGCTGCTCCTCCAAAAGGTTCAATTTCTGTTGGATGGTTGTGAGTTTCGTTTTTGAATAACAACAGCCATTTCTGTGTTTCACCGTCAACATCTACTTCGATTTTTACTGTACAAGCGTTGATTTCTTCGGATTCGTCCAGTTTTGGCATCATTCCCTTTGACTTTAGGAACTTTGCTGCAAGAGTTCCTATATCCATCAGATTAACAGGCTTGGTTCTACCAAGTTCAGCACGAGTGCTGATATAGTCTTCATATGCAGCCTGAATCTCAGGGTCTTCAAATGTTACCTTATCAATTGTTGTGTTGAATGTAGTGTGTCTGCAGTGATCGGACCAATATGTATCAATTACTCTGATTTCGGTAATTGTAGGGTCTCTGTCTTCTGATTTGAAATAATCCTGACAGAACTTCAGATCTGCAAAGTCCATTGCAAGACCGTAATCATCAAGAAATTCGGTAAGACCTGCCTCATCTAATTGAATGAAACCATCCAGTGTTGCAACTTCAGTAGGAATTTCATATTCTACATGAAGGGTTTCAAATTCCTCCAGACTTGCTTCTCTGGATTCAACAGGGTTGATTACATATTTCTTTATCTCTTCCAGTTCAGCTTCGCTTATTACACCTTTAAGAATGTAAACCTTTGCAGTTGCAACATCAGGTCGTTCACCTTTGGATATGATCTGAATACACTCTGCCGCAGAATTTGCTCTCTGGTCAAACTGTCCAGGCAGGAACTCAACTGCAAATACATGCTCATCGTCGGAAAAATCCAGTGATTCGTATGTCTTGTCAATCTGAGGTTCTGAAAAAACTGCATTTACAGCATAGTCAAATAATTCCCTGTCTATATTTTCAACATCATATCTGTTAACGATTCTGATGTCAGTTAAGCCCTTAATCTGAAGCAGATTTACAAGGTCATGCTTTAGTGACGCCGCTTCGTGGGCAAATTCTCTTTTCTTTTCAACATATATTCTGTATACCATTGTCTATTTCTCCTTTGCCGCAAGAGCTCTTTTTCCGATGTCTTTTCTGTAAAATGCATTATCAAAATGGATTTTTTCTACGGACTGATATGCCTTTTCGATTGCTTCTTCCAGAGTAGAAGCTCTCTCTGTTACTCCCAGTACTCTTCCGCCGTTGGTCAGAAGCTTGCCGTCATCTGACAGTTTTGCACCTGCAACATAAACAGTATCTACATCATCGGGAATTGAGATTTCAAAGCCTTTTTCATATGATTTAGGATATCCTTCACTTGCCATAACAACACAGCATGCAGAATCTTCTGAGAATCTGACATCTGCATCGGCCAGGGTTCCATTTGCAACGTGTTCCATAATATCGAACAGATCACTGTCAAGCAGAGGTAAAACAACCTGGGTTTCAGGATCACCGAATCTGCAGTTGTACTCGATTACTTTAGGTCCGTCCGGTGTAAGCATTAGGCCGAAGTAAAGACATCCGGAAAATGAACGATATTCTTTATTCATGGCAATCATTGTAGGAAGAAAGATTTCTTCTTCGCACTGGATTGCAACCTCTTCCGTATAGTACGGATTAGGAGCAATTGTTCCCATGCCACCGGTATTCAATCCTTTATCTCCGTCAAGAGCTCTTTTATGGTCCATAGATGAGACCATAGGAATAAGAGTTTTACCATCAGTAAATGAAAGGACTGAGACTTCAGGACCGGTTAAAAACTCTTCAATAACGACTATGCTTCCGCTCTCACCGAAAACTTTGTCTTCCATCATTTCTCTTACAGCCTTCTGTGCATCTTCCTTTGTTTCTGCGATTATTACGCCCTTACCTAAAGCTAGGCCGTCAGCTTTAATTACCACAGGAATCTTACAGGTTTCCAGATATTCTAATGCGTCATCAAGGTCGTCAAAGGTTTCATATTCAGCTGTTGGGATTCCGTAAGCCTTCATAAGATCCTTTGAAAAAGCTTTACTGCCTTCTATAATTGCTGCATCCTTAGATGGGCCGAAACAAGGAATTCCTTCCTCCTTAAGAAGGTCAACCAGACCCATTACAAGTGGATCGTCCGGTGCAACAATTGCAAATTCAATTGCATTTTCTTTAGCAAATTTAACAATATTATCCAGATCCTTAGCACCGATATCCACACATGTAGCATCAGCAGCAATTCCACCGTTTCCCGGAAGTGCAAAAATCTCTGTTACTTTAGGACTCTGTTTGATTTTCTTGATGATGGCATGTTCTCTTCCGCCACCGCCAACTACCATTACTCTCATTTTGTATTTCCTTTCTTAGTGGTGGAACAGTCTCATACCTGTAAATACAGTTACCATTCCGTATTTGTCACATACTTCGATTACGCTTTCGTCTCTAACGCTTCCGCCGGGTTCAACAATGTACTGAACTCCGCTTTTCTTAGCTCTTTCGATATTGTCACCGAATGGGAAGAAAGCATCGCTTCCAAGGGAAACTCCGGAAATAGTATCCAGATAAGCTCTCTGCTCTGCCTTAGTAAAAGGTTCAGGCTTTTCTGTAAACAGTGTCTCCCATGTTCCGTCTCTCAGAACATCCTCATATTCATATCCCAGATAAACGTCAATAGTATTATCGCGAACAGCTCTTCCGATATCGTCTCTGAACGGTAGGTTAATTACCTTTTCAGACTGTCTCAGATGCCAGAAATCCGCCTTGTCTCCTGCCAGTCTGGTACAGTGAATTCTTGACTGCTGGCCGGCACCTACTCCTATTGCCTGTCCATCCTTTGTAAAAACCACTGAGTTGGACTGTGTATATTTAAGTGTTATCAAAGCGATAATAAGGTCACGTTTTGCTTCTTCAGGAAGGTCCTTATTTGCTGTAACAATGTCTGTCAGCTGATCAGGTGTAATCTTATAATCATTTCTGCCCTGTTCAAAGGTAATACCGAATACCTGCTTGCACTCCTGTTTAGCAGGAACATAGTCAGGATCTATTTTTATGATGTTATAATTTCCTTTTTTCTTTTTCTTCAGGATTTCAAGAGCTTCAGGTTCATATCCCGGTGCAATTATACCATCGGAAACTTCTCTGGAAATAATCTTTGCCGTGGTAACATCGCAGACATCGCTTAAAGCGATAAAATCTCCAAAGGATGACATTCTGTCTGTGCCTCTTGCTCTTGCATATGCAGTTGCAAGGGGTGATTTATCTAAATCCTCGATATCATCTACGAAGCAAGCTTTTTTCAGCGTTTCATCCATAGGTACTGCAACTGCAGCTGAAGTCGGACTTACATGCTTGAATGATGTTGCTGCCGGCATGTTCAGACATTCTTTTAACTCTTTTACAAGCTGCCAGCTGTTGAAAGCATCGAGAAAGTTAATATATCCCGGTCTTCCGTTAAGTATTTCAACAGGTAGTTCACTTCCGTCTGCCATGTATATTCTGGCAGGCTTCTGATTCGGGTTGCAGCCATATTTTAGCTCAAATTCTTTCATTCCATTTCACCTCTTCCTGCTTACATGTTTTTGTTAATCATTCTGTTTTCTGTTGCGCCTGTTTCCAGGTCAATATATCTTACATAGATGGAAATCTTGTTGTTTTCGTCCAGATTATTCCAGATTTCAGCAAGAAATTCATCGATATCATCCGGAATTTCAACTCTTTCAGGTTCTCCCTGGAATGTAGGGATTGGATTTCCGTCCTGTACATATGTATGGATGAAGTGTCCTGTACCCGGAAGTGCGCTATAGTTGAAATAGTATCTGTTACATGCTGTACCATCTGCATCAGCACTTTTCAGAATACTCATCTTGTAAGTAAAATCTCCGTTATCGTCAAATGTAATCATTCCGCTGATTCTAGGCGTCCAGTTTGGACCATCAGGCTCAAAACATCTGGTGTTGAGTGCACCTTCAAAGCACTTGCCGTCTTTAATAAAATCATAAATCGTGTCAGTCTGATCTCCATTAGTCACAATCAGCTTATTCTCATGCTTTCTCATTGGATAGTAAATGATCAGAGAAGGATCTTCTACCTTTGATTCATCAAAAGGTTTAATCATTACATTTCCACTTTCTTCGACGAATACCCTGTTTCTGCTGTTTTCTGATCTACCCATGATGAAATAGGCACTTACCGCTTTCTTTCCATCCTTTGATTTTCCAAGAACAATACCTCTACCTACGTATGAGTTGCCTTTTACGGCCTGTTCCATAGTCTTAGTTTCATATACGTTCATATTACAATTCACCTTTCGCTATCTTTAAACTAATATCTTCAACTGCCTGTGGCAACAAAATCCATTCAGCCTGCTCCATAACTCTCTTCTGTAGAGTCTCAGGAGTATCACCTTCATGTATTTCTACAGCTTTTTGGGCTATTATTCTGCCGCCGTCAGGTATTTCGTTAACAAAATGAACCGTAGCACCGGTAACCTTTACGCCGTATTCCAGAGCTTTTTCATGTACATGAAGGCCATATGCACCTTTTCCGCAAAATGAAGGTATCAAAGATGGATGAATGTTGATAATACGGTTTTCAAAAGCTTTGATAAAATCCGACCCGAGAATCTTAAGAAATCCGGCCAGCACAACCAGGTCAATTCTTTCATCTTTCAGCGTTGCAATCAGGTCTTCTTCAGAAGTCATCAAGTAGGATTTTATACCGTTGTTTTTTGCTCTTTCCAGCGCGAAAGCGTCCTTTTTGTTAGAAACGACCAGAACGATTTCTCCACTTTTAATTATCCCGTTTTTCTGCGCATCGATAATAGCCTGCAGATTTGTACCTCCACCGGAGACCATTACCGCTATTCTTGTCTTGTTTAGCATATTTCTACGCCTTCCTCTGATTTAACTACTTCACCAAGGATGTAAGCATCTTCGCCGTTTGCCTTCAGAACCTCTAATGTTTTATCAGCATCTTCTCTGGCAACTATTACTGTCATTCCAACACCCATGTTGAATGTATTGAACATATCTCTTTCAGGAATGTCTCCTCTCTTAGCAATTAAGTCAAAGATAGGTAAAACTCTGATATTTTCTCTCTTAATCTTAACACCGAAACCCTTTGGAAGACTTCTTGGAATGTTTTCATAGAAGCCACCTCCTGTAATATGTGCTACTGATTTTACTGTTACCTCTTCAAACAGCTTGACCATAGGCTTAACATAAATCTTTGTTGGAGTCAGAAGAGTTTCTCCGATTGACTTTCCGTCAAGCTCAGGTAATGGTGTTTTGATATCTTCGTTTTCTACATCCAGAACCTTTCTGACAAGAGAGAAGCCGTTTGAATGAACACCTGATGAAGGAAGGCCGATGATTACATCACCTTCAGCAACAGTTTCTTTCTTCAGCACCTTTGACTTGTCAACGACGCCTACAGCAAAACCTGCAAGGTCATATTCGTCTTCCGGATAGAAGCCCGGCATTTCTGCAGTTTCACCACCGATAAGTGCTGCTTCTGACTGAATGCAACCTTCAGCAACACCGCTTACTATCTGAGCCACTTTTTCAGGATAGTTCTTTCCTACGGCAATATAATCAAGGAAGAACAGTGGTTTGGCGCCGACACAGATGATATCGTTTACGCACATGGCAACACAGTCAATACCAACCGTATCATGCTTGTCCATAAGGAAAGCCATCTTTAGCTTAGTTCCTACACCGTCTGTACCGCTAACTAATACAGGATTTTTGATGTCGTGAAGATCTAGTTCAAATAATCCACCAAATCCTCCGATATCATCAGGAACGTTTCCAAAGACCATTGTCTTTGCAACATGTTCCTTCATAAGCTCTACAGCCTTGTATCCTGCTGTAATGTCTACGCCTGCTGCCTTATAGCTTTCACTAAAACTTTTACCCATTTCTGTTTCTCCTTTTATTTATTATATTTATCTTCGATTTCTTTATTTTCTCTTAATACTTTCTCTGCAGCTGTCTTTCTCTGGGCATCCAGCTTATCAGCTAATTCCTTATCTTCGATTGCAAGCATCTGGATTGCCAGAAGAGCTGCATTTTCACTTCCGTTTACTGCAACTGTGGCTACAGGAATGCCACCGGGCATCTGTACTGTTGACAGCAGTGCATCCATACCATCCTGGAAAGATCCTTTTACAGGAATACCGATAACCGGTAATGTTGTGCTGGCTGCAATTGCTCCTGCAAGGTGTGCCGCCTTTCCGGCTGCTGCTATAATAGCACCAAAACCATTTTCTCTTGCAGCAAGAGTAAACTCTTTTACTTCAACAGGCGTTCTGTGTGCTGAATATACATGTACCTCATATGGAACATTAAATTCATCAAGAGTAGTCATAGCTTTTTCCACTGCGGGAAGATCGCTTGCGCTGCCCATAATTATTCCGATTTTTTTCATAAATAAACCTCCGATAAATCTACATTTTTATATTAATCACATCAAATAATTTTACCATTTATACGTTGAAATTACAACCTTTTTAGCGTAATGTGTCCAGGTAACTTTGCATGATCAAAACAGCTGCCTGCTTGTCTATTACCTCTTTACGTTTTTTTCTGCTGACATCGGCCTGTATCAGAACTTTTTCCGCCATTACCGTAGTCAAACGCTCATCCTGCCAGACAACCTGGATGTCTTTCATACCCGTGCTTCTCATTTTGTTTTCCAGCATTGTTCTGAATTCATATACCTTCTCTGTCTGAATACTGTCAGTGCCGTCAAGCTTTTTGGGAAGTCCGATTACAATGGTATCGCAATTGTATTCCTTTACCAGATCCAGAATCTTCGTAGTATCCTTTCTTATACCTATTCTTTCAAGAGTCATCAGTCCCTGAGCTGTTATTCCAAGCTCATCACTCAAAGCTATTCCTACGGTTTTGTCTCCCACATCAAGTGCTATTTTTCTCATCAGTCTTTTTATCTCCTACTCAATCAAATAATTTAAGGTTTTATTAAATAAAAATACGGCATGCCATCATCAGAGGGTATTTCTCTGGTATGTCGTGCCGTATTAAAGCTATAATTTATTATCTAGCCAGATAGTCTCGTAGAATTTCTTCTACAAGGTCATCTCTATCTATGCGGCTAATCATTGTTCTTGCATTATTGAAGCTTGTGATATATGAAGGATCACCAGAAAGAATATATCCTACCATCTGGTCTATTCCGTTATATCCTCTTTCTTCAAGTGCTTGGTATACCTCTGCAAGGATTTCTCTGGTGGTCTTCTGCTGTGATTTAGATGCGTCGAACATAATCGTTTTTCTTTCCATGGTTATTCTCCCTACTAATCATCAAATTTCAATTCCATTATACTATGACAGCAGTTCTTCTGCAACCTTAAATGCATCAGAAATTTTGGAAGAATCTTTAGCTCCTGCCTGAGCCATATCAGCCTTTCCACCACCGCCGCCTCCTGCAGCTGCTGCTATCTTCTTAATCATATTTCCGGCATGTAATCCCTTATCAAGCAGGTCATCAGTAATGGAAACAAGGAAAGTTACCTTTGGTCCGTTTACAGTGGCCAATACCATAACTATTCCGGAGTTATCTGCCTTAATATCGTCAGAAAGATTTCTCAAATCATTTATATTGTAATCTGCAAATTCCTTACATATAAGCTTAACGCCGTTAATTTCCTTCGCAGACTTAACCATGTCGCCTACTTCAGATCCCATTGCTGCTTTTTTGAAATCTTCAAGTTCTTTCTTTGTTTCCTTCAGCTCTTCACAGACAGCATTAGCTTTCTGAACAACTGCTGAAGTGTTTGCTTTCAATACTTCAGCAACCTTAGCTACAGTAGCTTCTGTTTCCAGTGCTTTTTGCAGAACTCCTGTTCCGGTAACAGCTTCAATTCTGCGTACTCCTGAAGCAACTCCTGACTCGGCAATAATCTTAAAAGCACCGATCTGTCCGGTATTGGAAACATGTGTACCGCCGCAAAGCTCCATACTCCATCCACCGCAGTTTACAACTCTTACAGTGTCACCATACTTTTCACCAAAGAGAGCCATAGCACCCATTGCTTC
>JAQXLM010000054.1 GCA_029012125.1 Eubacteriaceae bacterium
GGCTGTATTCTTATAGTGGCCTGCATCGATGCTGTGTAAATGCTTTGCATTTGAACTCATAATCGAAACCTTCCTTTCTGTTAAAATATTAACTCATAAATATACATCGTCAATTATACACCAAGTCCGGCAAAAAAACCATTGTTTTTTGGCAATAACCATATGCAAATTGTGGATTGAACCAGTATCGGTTCAGAGCAAAACAAAAAAACTTTTTTCTCCTGTTTAAATTCTCATTTTCATGGTATCATTTAATTAAACAAATGTTTAATCGTTTAATTGAGTTCAAGAAAGGAGACATAACTCTATGGCTGATATCATACTGCCCCACAGTCACAATGAGCACACAGAGGTTCTGCTAAAAGGTATGCCCCAGGCTGAGGTCTTTGATAAATCGTCAGAAACCTTTGCCTTGATAAGCGATCCTACTCGTTTGAAAATTCTGTGGTTGCTTTGTCATACGGAGGAGTGCGTTGCCAATATTGCAGCGGCAATTGAAATGTCTTCTCCTGCAGTCTCCCATCACCTGAGGGTTTTGAAACAGGCAGGTCTGCTGACTCACAGGCGGCAGGGCAAGGAAGCCTATTACACTCTCGCCGACACTGATGAGGCCAGACTGGTTCATCACATCGTGGATATATTATTCGATTTAAACTGCGATGGATGTTATTAATAAGCTATTGCTATAATTATATGAAGGAAATGAGGTAAAATATATGAAAAAGACTTTTAAACTTGAAAACCTGGATTGTGCAAACTGTGCAGCAAAGATGGAAAAAGCTATCGGAAAGCTTGACGGTGTAAATTCATGCAGTATCAGTTTTATGAGTCAGAAGATGAGCATCGATGCAGAAGATGAAATGTTTGACGATATTCTTTCAGCGGCACAGAAAGAGATAAAAAAAGTTGATCGTGCCTGCAAAATCGTAAAATAACCATATTTATTAAATTTCAGGAGTGAGAATAATATGACCGGAAAACAGAAAAAAGATTTATTTAAAATTGGCGGGTCCGCTTTGCTCTTTGCTCTCGGAATCGCTCTGGACAATACTCCCCTCCTCATTGCCGCCTATGCTCTTTCCGGCTATGAAACGGTGATTGAAGCTGTTATGGGCCTTGTAAACAGGCAGTTCCTGGATGAGAACTTTCTGATGACCATAGCCTCGCTGGGAGCTATATACTGCGGCGACTATAGAGAAGCTGTGGCTGTTATGCTTTTCTATAAGGTTGGTGAATTCTTCGAGCATTACGCTGTAAACAGCTCACGTAAATCCATTGCCGACCTTATGGACATCAAAGCCGAATTCGCCACTCGGGTCACAAAAAATGCTGATGGCAGTGTAGTCGAAGAGATTGTAGAGCCTGAGGATCTGGTACCCGGAGATGTCATCTTAATCAAACCGGGTGAAAAGGTTCCGGTAGACGGTGTTGTAACCGATGGGTCTTCCGCTTTAGACACTGCGGCTCTTACCGGCGAATCCCTTCCTCAGGATGTGGCAGAGGGAGATTCCGTTACGAGCGGCACCATCAACCTTACGGGAGCAATCCTTGTGCAGGTATCACGCCCTTACGAGGATTCAACCGTTGCCAAGGTTCTGGACCTTGTGGAAAATGCCAGCAGCAGAAAAGCCAATATTGAAGGCTTCATAACAAAATTTGCCCGCTACTACACACCTGCCGT
Source organism: Eubacteriaceae bacterium (assembly GCA_029012125.1). GTDB lineage: Bacteria > Bacillota > Clostridia > Peptostreptococcales > Anaerovoracaceae > Senimuribacter. The sequence continues at coordinate 1,682 of JAQXLM010000054.1, forward strand.
AGTATTGCTTGCTGTACTTCTTGCCGTACTGCCTCCGATTTTCAAGGTTGGCACCTTCTCGGAATGGCTGTATCGCGCCATGGTATTTCTCGTAATTTCATGCCCTTGCGCATTGGTAATATCCGTTCCTCTAAGCCTGTTTGCAGGAATAGGCTCCGCATCCAGAGAAGGAATTCTGGTAAAGGGAAGCAACTACCTGGAGGCTCTGGCCAAGGTAGATACCTTTGCCTTCGATAAAACCGGAACTCTTACACAGGGACAGTTTGCAGTATCAAAGATTTCAGCCGCTGAAGGCTTTGATGGAGAAAAGCTTCTCGAAATCGCTGCAGCATGCGAGTCTCTCTCCAACCACCCTATTGCCAAGTCTATCGTTGCTCATGCAAAGGCTGTGGATTCAGGTCGTGTGGAAGAATACGAGGAAATTGCAGGAAAGGGAATAAGCTGCTTATATAAAGGAAGCCGGGTTTTCTGCGGAAACGAAAGGCTTATGCTGGAGCTCGGCATAACCTGTCCTGAGGAAAGGGAAGTGGGTTCACTGGTTCACGTAGCAGTTACCCGTTCTGACGGAGAAAATGTATATCTTGGACATATAGTCGTTGCTGACAGTCCTCGTACTAACAGTAAGGAGACTATTGAAAAGCTGAAGGCTCTGGGTGTTTCCAACACCGTAATGCTTACCGGAGACAAAAAAGAAGTGGCTCAGGCTGTAGGCAGTGAGCTGGGTATGACGGGAATAGAAAGTCAGCTTCTTCCCGGAGATAAGGTTTCCGTTATAGAGGCTTTGATAAGCAACGCCGGTGACAAAGGCCATGTTGCCTTTGTGGGAGACGGCATTAACGACGCGCCGGTTCTTGCCAGAGCTGATGTAGGTATCGCAATGGGTGCCTTCGGCTCTGATGCGGCTGTGGAGGCAGCAGACGTCGTAATTATGGCAGACGATATTTCCAAGCTTGTTACAGTAACAAAAATAGCTCGCAAGACCCTGGCAATCTGCAAAGAAAATGTTATCTTTGCTCTTGCCGTCAAATTCGGCATCCTTATCTTAGGCGCCGTAGGGCTTGCAAGCATGTGGGCTGCTGTATTTGCAGATGTGGGAGTGGCCGTAATTGCAATTCTCAATGCTATGAGAGCTATGAAGATTTAGGGTCCAACGGCGATTCTTCCCTGATCGTCTATTCCCATAACATTAACACCTCTCTTGCGGAGGTCAGTAACATAATCCAGAATTTCTCTGTCGATTACTTCGCCGGGGCATACAATCGGAATGCCGGGCGGATAAGGGATAATCGGGAAGGCGCAAATTCTCCCTTCACCATCTTCAACAGGAATTCTGACTTTATCAACCGGAACACCCACCAGTTCCGGTTTTTTATTTGGAAGTGTCACCCCGGTTTGTTCGCGTCTTTCAACAGGCTTGCGGCTTTGGGCGATTGCTGTCAAAGCATCCAGAAGTCTGCGGAAATCACATCGCCTATTGCCGATTCCTGTCATGCACATTGCAATATTGCCTGTTGTAAGCTCCGGAAAGATTCCCTCTTTCATCAACAGTTCTTCAAGCTCCAAACCATCCAGACCGTAAGCACTCATATCCAGATTGATTTTGGTATAGTCGAGAAGGTCGTGTTTCATAATCCTCAGTCCGGGGATTTTCTCAGCTTCAGAGTTAAACCAGTCTATGTTGTCTTTCCATGCTTTTATCAGTTCTTCTCCCTTTGTCTCCAGGAGCATGGCGTTGACATCCAGAGATGCCATCAGAAGATAGGACGGGCTGGTGCTCTCTATCAGCTGCAGCTTATCCTCGAAAGCATACTTATCCACTCTGTCCGTGCAAAGATTTACCACCGCTGTCTGGGTAAAGCTGGCAAGGGTTTTATGGGTGCTGTTTATTACGATATCCGCTCCCTGGTTCTCCGCCGACATTTGACGGTATCCTCCCGCATATCTGTCAAAGAATTTTAAGTGGGCTCCGTGAGCCTGATCCACTATTAGGATTTTGCCCGCCCGGTGAACCACATCTGAAATAGCTTTGATATCGCTGCAGATGCCGTAGTAGTTAGGGCTAGGCAGAATAACCGCGCTGCTGTCCGGATTCTCCTTCAGGCATCGTGCAACCTCCTCAGCCGTAATCTGTCCTGAAATGCCGTATTCTTCCGAGATTTCAGGGTAGGCGTAGACCGGGCTTCCCCCTATCATAGACAGACCGTTGTAGATAGATTTATGGCAGTTTCTGGCCATGACCAGCTTTCCACCCAGAGGCACAGATGTCATAATTGCTCCTATCAGACCTGCGCTGCTTCCGTTTATGAGGAGATAGCTTTCCCTGACACCGTACAGTTCCTTATAACGATTCATGGTTTCTTTGATTATTCCCTCAGTCTGAAACAGATTGTCTGCTCCCGGAATCTCTGTAATATCACATTCCATCAAAGCATCCAGAATTTCTCCGTACCCGTTTTCTCTGTACAGCCAGCTGCCTTTATGCCCCGGCATGTGGAAGGAAACCGGATCGGAATTTCCATGCTCCAGCAGGAAGGGTACAACACTTTTTCTCTTATCCATCTTTATTTCTCCAAATTTGCTTCTTAGTATGTTATACTTATTCTAACATCAAAGACGGGAGGAATAAAGCAGATTATGGCTAAGAAATCTCAGCGAAACACAAAAGGAAGGATTATTTCCGCAGCATGGAAGCTTTTTTATGAGCAAGGTTATGACGACACCACCATTGACGAGATAGTGGACGAGGCCGGCGCCTCCAAGGGATCCTTCTATCATTATTTCAGTGGCAAGGATGCACTGCTTTCAACCCTTTCATTCCTCTTTGACGAAAAGTACGAAGAACTGAAAGACAAGCTGGATTACGACGGCACCACCATGGACAAGCTGGTGTATTTGAACAAGGAGCTTTTTCTCATGATAGAAAACTCCATTTCCGTGGATCTTCTGGCGCGACTCTTCTCGTCCCAGCTGGTTACCCGTGGCGAAAGACATCTGCTCGATCAGGACAGAACCTACTACAAGCTTCTTCGCAAAATCCTCCAGGAAGGTCAGCAGAAAGGCCAGGTCAGCAGCGACATCTCCATTAATGAGATTATAAAGCTTTACGCTATGCTGGAACGAGGTCTTATGTATGACTGGTGCCTCTGCAACGGAGACTACGCCCTGGCAAAATACTCCTCCTCTGTATTACCTCACATGCTTTCCAATTACGTGGAATAGTCATTAATTTATAAAAAATATTTTTCGTCTATTTTTTAGTACAGACTACAGTCTAGTCTGTACTCCTTTATTTTAAAGGCTTTAACCCATTATTCTCCGTTTATTTCCCTATTTTTATACAAACTTAATTCTGTATTTTAGTCTACTTTTCTTTATGCTATAATGTGGACATATTAAAACAGGAAAGGAAGTAATATACAATGATAACTTCACAGACACTGATCATGATGACAATAGGAGCATATCTGATATTCATGATTGCAGTGGGATTCTATTTCACAAGAAAAAACAATAATGTTAGCGATTTCTATTTAGGCGGAAGGCAGCTGGGTCCCTTTGTAACAGCTATGAGTGCTGAGGCTTCAGACATGAGCAGCTGGCTGCTTATGGGATTACCGGGAGTTGCTTACCTTACAGGTATCTGCGACGCTGCCTGGACCGCAATAGGTCTTGCTATCGGAACATATATAAACTGGCTTGTCATAGCCAAGAGAGTTAGAGTATATACAAGTCGTACCAACGCAATAACTCTTCCTGACTTTTTCTCCAAGAGATATAAGGACGACAAGAACCTGCTGAACCTTATTGCAGCAGTAATAATCATCATATTCTTTATTCCATACACCGCATCCGGGTTTGCTGCATGCGGAAAGCTTTTCTCCAGCCTGTTTGGAGTCGACTATGTTGGCGCCATGGTTATCAGTGCTGTGGTAATCGTAGCATATACTGCTCTGGGTGGTTTCTTTGCCGCAAGCACAACAGACTTTATTCAGAGCATCATTATGACAGTTGCCCTGGTTGTGGTACTGGGCTACGGAGTTACAAGTGCAGGCGGTTTTGATACCGTCATGGCCAATGCTAAGGAGCTGTCCGGTTACCTTTCACTTAATGCAATGCATGACTTCAGCACGGATTCATCTGTGGAATACGGACTGATATCAAAGATTTCAACTCTGGCATGGGGCCTTGGCTATTTTGGAATGCCTCATGTTCTGCTCAGATTCATGGCAATCGAGGATAAGGAAAAGCTGAAGATGTCAAGACGTATCGCAACTGTATGGGTAGTTATTTCACTATCGGTAGCTATTTTCATCGGTATCGTTGGATACGGTATGACTCAGGCCGGTGCCTTTGAATTCCTGGAAGGCTCCTCAGCAGAAACAGTCATCGTCGTTATCGCCAAGCTGATAAGTGCCTGCGGTCCTTTAGCCGCAATTGTCGCAGGACTGATTCTGGCAGGAATCCTTGCCGCAACTATGTCAACTGCAGACTCACAGCTTCTGGCAGCCTCATCCTCTGTGGCACAGAATATTTTGAGAGATTTCTTCAAAATCAACATAAGCGAAAAAGGATCCATGATAGTCGCAAGACTTGCTGTTATCGCTATTTCCGTTGTTGCCGTATTCCTTGCCACAAACCCTGACAGTTCAGTGTTTGAGATCGTATCCTTTGCCTGGGCAGGCTTTGGTGCAACCTTTGGTCCTCTCGTAATATGCGCACTCTTCTGGAAACGCTCCAACAAGCAGGGTGCTATGGCCGGTCTTATCGCCGGTGCAGTTACCATCTTCGTATGGAAGTATGCTGTAAGACCTATGGGAGGAGCCCTTAACATCTACGAGCTGCTTCCTGCATTTATACTGGCGCTGGTTGTAAACATTGCAGTCAGCCTGATGACAGCACCTCCTTCAGAAGAGGTGAAGGCAGAATACGACGCTTATGTAGAAGCTTTACATGCATAATACTTTTTCTTCTTTTAATATGATAAACCAGAACCGCCGGCGTATCAGTCTTGCATGATACGCCGGCGGTTTTGTCATTAATGCATATTATTAGATTTTTCTACAGCAACGGACTCAGTGCGCGAAGCACACTGTCCACAAGCAGACCTATGAAGGTGCGTTTGCAGTCCTCATGCTTTATCTGTTTTGATTGTGCCATGGTGTCTATACAATCCTGTTTCAGGTCAGCAAGACAGTCTTCGTTCACCAGAAGAGTTCCACACTCAAAATGAAGGAACAGGCTTCTGTAGTCCATATTGATGGTTCCTACAACACCTATGTTGTCATCGGCAATAAAACTCTTGGCATGGATAAAACCCGGTGTAAACTCGTATATCTTTACTCCGGCCTTCAGCAACGGCTCGTAGTAGGATCTCGTAAGCCTGAAAATTATCTTCTTGTCCGGAATTGCCGGTGTAACGATTCTCACATCCACTCCCCTCTTGGCAGCAGTTGTAAGGGCCGTCTTCATTTCATTATCTATAATCAGATATGGCGTAAAGATGTACACATATCTTTCTGCACAGGATATGATTTCCAGATATACATTCTCACCCAGATTTTCATCGTCCAGCGGTGTATCGGAATATGGCTGTACATAACCTACGTCTTCGCCGGCCTCAGGCAGCACTCTATTCGGTCTGAAATGGTCATAGCATTCCTCCGTCGGTTTAAATGCATTCCACATATTCAGAAACATGACGCTAAAATTCCATACCGCTTTTCCTTCTATGCGTATGGCCGTATCCTTCCAGTATCCGAATCTTGTTTTTTCGTTGATGTATTCATCAGAGATATTAACTCCGCCTGAATATCCTACGTTTCCGTCGATTACGATAATCTTTCTATGGTCTCGGTTGTTGTAAATCAGAGAAACAAAAGGCTTGAGAGGGTTAAAGGTAAGAACCTTGATGCCTGCCTCCCTCAGTTTAAGAAGAAATCCCTTCGGCAAACCCTTAATACTGCCTACATCATCATAGGTTACCCTGACATCTACACCCTGCTTAGCTTTTTCCTTTATTATATCAAAGATTTCATCCCACATTCTTCCTTCATTTATGATGAAGAATTCTATGAAGATGAAGCGTTCCGCCTTTCTCAAATCCTCAAGCAGGGCAGGAAACATTTTCTCTCCTGATGAAAAGTACCTGACATCAGACTCTTTCCAGGCCGGATAGTGACCCGTCTCTGCCACATATTTCATAGTCCCCTGTTTTCGGGCATTAATCTGATTATCAAAGTCATCAACCTGTTTTAAATCATCCCAATGTTTTTCCTCAACCGGTTGTATTTTCCTGTTCAGCGACTTTGACGGCCGTTTGTTGCCGAAGAAGACATACATCATTCCTCCAAAAACCGGCAGGAGACAAAGTAACATAATCCAGCCTATTTTGTAGGCTGGATTATCTTCTCTCCATATTACAAACAGCGTCAGTCCCACTGAGCCCGCTATCATCAGAGGGTAAATCCATGTACTGTAATCTGCAAGCTTAAGCACATAGAAGGTAATCAAACCCATCTGGATTAAGATTAGGGCAACAGTTATTACGAAACGGTTTAGGATAATACTAAGTCCTTTTTTTATTATCTTCATATTTCCTTACTTTATATTCCTAATCCTTTGCATATGTTAATCAGGAAGTCCTGAACGTTTGTAACTATTCCCTTTGCGGCCAGGCTTCCTCTGTCACCAAGCTTATTTGCGGCGAATTCGGAAGTATCAACCATATAGAAATATACCGGTCTGATGGATCCATCCTCCAGCACTCTGTAGGTTGGGGTCATGTTGCCTGTTGCGATAGTATGCAGAACGGTGGCCATGCCGATAACGGTAGTAGCCTTCCTTACATGACTTCTGATGGTATCCTGCCCGATATAGGTATGCTCGTATACCTCAGGAAGAGGACCGTCATCTCTGATGGAACCGTTGAGCACGAAAGGAACATCATTCTTTACACAAGCGTGAATAATTCCGTCCTGAATGTTTTCTCCTTCTATAAAGGCTTTGATGGAGCCATAGGTGTTAATGGCATTTATCGTATCAAGATGATTGTAGTGTCCGTCAACATGAGGTGCCTGGTCTACGATATCCGTTCCCAGAGCCGTGCCCAGAAAACCGCCTTCCAGGTCATGGGTTGCCAGAGCATTTCCTGCAAGAATTGCACTGACATAGCCATTTTCTATGAGCTTTGCATAACATTTTCTCGCCTCTGCGTCGAAAGAGCATGCAGGTCCCAGAACCCAAACAACATACCCGTTGTGTTCTCTTTCGTATTTGAGCAGCTCTACAATCTGCTTATAGTCATAGCTGAATCCCGTTTCCCTGCTTCTGCTCTGCCTAAAAGCAAAGGTGGCATTATTCTTTGTTTCAGGAGTTTCAAAACAGTTAGCGTGAACATAGATTCCTTCTGAGCAGTCTTCAGTCCTTCCTGTAACAACCAGGTCGCCTTGTCTCAGATTTCTGAACTCTCTGACATATATCTTTCCGTTCTCATATACCGGTACGCTGTCCATACGGCTGTCCTCAGCTAGAAGCCATTTGCCCTGTACCTTAAAGTATTCAGGAAAGATAGATGTAGCGTGAAAGTTTTTAGGTGCAGCCTTGTCTACAGGGGCAGGCACCAGCGTTGCATTTGGTGCCTTTTGGAATCTTTCCTCTGTAAAATCAGGCTCTATATATTTTGGAATACTAAACAATTCTGTCAACTCCCATGTACTTTCTTAAAGCTTCAGGAATAATTACACTTCCGTCTGCCTGCTGATAGTTTTCCAGAATTGCAGCAACTGTTCTTCCTACTGCAAGTCCGGATCCGTTTAATGTATGAACAAATTCAGGCTTTCCTTTTTCTCTTCTGAATCTGATGTTTGCTCTTCTTGCCTGGAAGTCTTCAAAGTTACTGCATGATGAGATTTCAACGTATCTTCCGTAGCTTGGCATCCATACTTCGATATCGTATGTCATGGCAGATGAGAATCCCAGATCTCCTGAGCTCAGTCTTACTACTCTGTAAGGGATATTCAGAAGCTTCAGTACTTCCTCTGCATCTGCAGTCAGTTTTTCCAGCTCGTCGTATGATGTTTCAGGAGCGACAAACTTAACTAATTCAACCTTGTTGAACTGGTGCTGTCTGATAAGACCTCTTGTATCTCTTCCTGCTGAACCTGCTTCTGCTCTGAAGCAAGGAGTGTAAGCTGTGTAGTAAACAGGAAGTTCTGCTTCGTCCATGATTTCATTTGCTCTCAGGTTTGTTACAGGAACCTCTGCAGTAGGAACCAGGAAGAAGTCCTTCTGAGGGATATAGAACATATCCTCTTCAAACTTAGGCAGCTGTCCTGTACCTGTCATGGCAGCTCTGTTTACCATGAAAGGAGGAAGAATTTCCACATAATCCTGATCTATGGTGTGCAGGTCAAGCATGAACTGAATAACAGCTCTTTCAAGTCTTGCACCCAGGCCTTTGTATACTGTGAATCTTGCGCCTGAAATCTTTGCAGCTCTTTCAAAATCAAGAATTCCTAAATCTTCACCGATATCCCAGTGAGCCTTAGGTTCAAAATCAAACTCTGTAGGTTCACCGAATTTTCTCATTTCAACGTTTGCACTGTCATCCTCTCCGTACTGAACATCTTTGTAAGGTGTGTTTGGTACGTTAAGCAGTGCATTCTGAAGGTTAGCTTCGATTTCTGAAAGCTGTCCGTCCAATTCCTTGATCTTTGAGGAAAGCTCCTTCATCTCTGCCATAATTTGCGTAGTATCTTCTCCTGCCTTTTTCATCTTAGGAATTTCCTTTGATACTACATTCTGCTTGTTCTTCATTGCCTCTACTTCAGCAAGAATAGCTCTTCTTTCCTCGTCAAACTTCTTAACGTTTTCGATACCGAAATCGCCTTTTCCTCTGAATTCAACTCTGGCTTTTACACCCTCAAAGTCTTCTCTGATACGTTTAATGTCTAGCATTGTCTATCTCCTCTTTAAAGTTATTATTTATAATAAATTCTTCTTATATGTAGCATATAGTCGATTCAGTTCTCCAACCTTTCTGATAACCTCCAGCTGTAGGTCAGATGCAAGGTCATACTCTTCATTGTCAAGAGCTTCCTTGGTTCTGGTCAAGAGACTCTTCTCTGTAATAGTGTCCTTTGCCAGCTCATGTCTGATTTTGTCAATTTCCAGCCAGTTCTTGATATCGTAGTCGGAAAAATCATCGTCGCTGTGTTTTTTCTTGCATGCCCTTATTGTATTCATGGTCTGTGGGATGATACGGTCGTGAAGCTCCGTCTTCCACTGTGAAACAATCTGAGCTCTGTATGATTCCAGAACTATGTCGGCGAAAGCCTTGCTGCTCTTGTAAATCTCCATCTTTTCAGGATATTTATCAAAGGCAACAATGTTCTGCCATACGGTTGCAGGTGCTACACCGAAGAACTGATCTCTCTCCTCCTGTGTATAGTCATCGAAAACATCGTCTTCGCTTCTGTATACTCTGTCTTTTTCCAGGTAGAAAACTTCTTCTCCCTGTTTCTTTGATAATGCAGCTTCAAGCTCCTTAGTATCTTTTTCTGCACCTAAAACGGCTTTGATGCCATCCAGTATGGCCAGATAGGATGCTGCAATTACCAGATATGTATTGCTCTTAGGGTTTGGTGAACGAAGCTCAAATCTTGTGGATAACGGATTCTTAGGGTCTCTGATCAATCCTGCCAGAACCGTTCTGTTTCTGGACGGCTCCTTAACAGATCTGCCCAGTGAGGTCACTATGCAGACCGGTGCCTCGTATCCCGGTTTCAGACGGTTAAAAGCGTCGTTGTTTGAGCTTACAAATGGATTGATTACCTCGTAGTTCTTCAGAAGTCCCATTAGGGCACCGTAACCCAGAGGATTCATATAGTCTTCATTAAAGTCCTTTGGAGCAAACATACTTACTACTTTGCCTGATTTCAGCTTAGCCGCAAGTCCAAGGTGTGTATGCTCACCACTTCCGGCTACGCCTTCAAAAGGCTTTGCCATAAAGGTTACATCCAGTCCGTGTTCTGCGAATATGTCGCGAACTACGTACTTAACCTGATTTTCGTTATCTGCGGCCTGCATCGCATTGGAGTATTTCCAGTCGATTTCCAGCTGCTCCATAACATGGTCATAATGTCCGGAGTTTCTCATCTTTGCTCTTACTCCGCCTAC
>JAQXLM010000055.1 GCA_029012125.1 Eubacteriaceae bacterium
ATTCAACCATTCCCGCAGAGTATCTATCCCCATACAAGAAGCTGATCCTGCTTTACGTTGCAATTTGCATCGCCATCTACGCATGGATGAGGCTGTACAAGAGCATATGGCGATTCGCAAGCTATGATGAGCTCCTCAGAGTTATCAAGGCTACGATTCTTACTGCGCTGATTCACATCGCATTCTCGCTGTACGCCAGAATGCCGGTCTCATACTACATGATGGGAATCACGCTTCAGTTCGTGTGCACGATAGGAATACGTTTTGCATACAGATTCGTACTGCTGCTTCGCTCGAACAAGCGCGACCGTCATCGCAAGGCCGAGCGAGTTATGGTCATCGGCGCGGGCAAAAGCGGCTCCATGGTAATCCGCGAGCTCACCACGACGGCACGCCTTCAGGACAGGCCGTGCTGCATTATCGATGACAATCCCAACAAGTGGGGCAGGTACATCGACGGCGTGCCGGTATACGGCGGTAGGGACAGAATCCTCGAAGCGGCGGAGAAGTTCGACATTGATAAGATATATTTTGCCATACCAACAGCGAGCGCTGCGGTTCGCCGCGACCTTCTGAACATCTGCAAGGAGACAGGCTGCGAGCTTAAGAGTCTTCCGGGAATCTATCAGCTCGCCAACGGCGAAGTATCACTTGCAAAAATGCGGGATGTCCAGATCGAGGATCTTCTCGGCAGAGAGCCGATTAAGGTCAACCTCGACGAGATCTGCGAGTATATAGAAGACAAGGTGGTCCTCGTAACAGGCGGAGGCGGCTCGATCGGCTCCGAGCTCTGCAGGCAGATAGCTGCGCACAGGCCTAAGCAACTTATTATCTTCGAGATATACGAGAACAACGCCTACGATATCCAGCAGGAGCTTCTTAAGAAGTATCCGGAACTCAACCTAGTTACCCTTATCGGATCGGTAAGGGATAACAGAAGGATTTTCCAGGTGTTTGAGATGTACAATCCGGATATTACTTTCCATGCGGCGGCGCACAAGCACGTTCCGCTGATGGAGGCGAGCCCTTGCGAGGCGATAAAGAACAATACAATCGGTACATACAACACGGCTTTTGCCGCAATGATGCATAACTGCAGCAAGTTCGTGCTTATCAGCACCGACAAGGCGGTCAATCCGACCAACTGCATGGGTGCAACGAAGAGAAGCTGCGAGATGATCGTCCAGGCACTCGATTATCTTGTTAAGAACGACCGTGCGGCCGAGGCTCCGCAGCTCTTCTGGAACCCGTCTCTTAAGGACTGGGCAAATACTCCGGAGAAGCTTGCGAAGCTCAGTCAGAGCAAAACAGAATTCGTAGCCGTGCGCTTCGGTAACGTCCTCGGCAGCAACGGCTCCGTAATTCCGCTGTTTAAGAAGCAGATTCTCGCAGGCGGCCCGGTTACGGTAACGCATCCTGACATCATCAGGTATTTCATGACAATCCCTGAGGCGGTAAGCCTGGTCCTCCAGGCCGGCACCTACGCAAAAGGCGGTGAGATCTTCGTCCTCGACATGGGCGACCCTGTCAAGATCGATACTCTCGCAAGGAACCTTATCCGTCTCTCAGGCATGAAGCCGGACGAGGACATCAAGATCGAGTACACCGGTCTGAGACCCGGCGAGAAGCTCTTCGAGGAGAAGCTCATGGCAGAGGAAGGCCTCGAGAAGACGGACAACGAGCTTATCCACATCGGCAAGCCGATACCGTTCGACGTCGACGAGTTCCTCGATAGACTCGAGCCGCTGATGGACGCAGCATACAAAAACAAGCCATATATCAAGCAGATGCTCGGCGACATCGTTACGACATATCAGATACAGGATGAAGATACACTGAATGTCGGATAAATAGATAGAATACTAGAACAAAAGCCGAGGGAGCGAGGGAATCGAACTCGGCTAATCGTCGTTTTGCAGGTACTAGGTAAAGCGATTGGATTAAGAGGTAGAAATAGATGAACTGGAAGAAAACAATCGGAATTATGGGAGCTGCATTGGGCACGGCTTTTGTAGCGACTTCAGCGGTGGCCAAACTGAAGAAAGGCGACAGCATTTACGAAAATGATCCTGAACAGAGAAACACTCTTGAGGGCAAAAAGGTAATCTTCGTAGCAAATGAAGACGCACCCGAGAATGCTGATGGTGCAAGAGGTCATCTTGAGTCAGTGGGGGAGTGCGAGCATTCCCCAGGTGTCTACGAGAAGTATGTTAAGCGTGGTATTGATATTGTCCTGTCTTTCGGCGGACTGGTGGTTCTTTCTCCCGTGCTTCTCGGTATTTCTATTGCAATCAAGATTGATGATCCGGGTCCGGTTCTCTTTACACAGAAGAGAATAGGACAGAACAAGCGTTATTTTAAGCTTCATAAATTTCGTTCTATGAAGATGTGTACTCCGCATGATAAACCGACTCATATGCTGGAGAATCCTGACCAGTACATTACAAGAGTAGGAAAGTTCCTACGTGCGCATAGTCTGGATGAGCTGCCACAAATCTGGGATATCTTTATTGGCAACATGAGTGTTATTGGACCACGTCCGGGACTTTGGAATCAGGACCTTCTTACTGCAGAGAGAGATAAGTACGGAGCAAACGATGTGAAGCCGGGACTCACCGGCTGGGCGCAGATTAATGGTCGAGATGAGCTTGAAATTCTGGAAAAGGCAAAACTCGATGGTGAATACTGTCAGAAAATAGGACCGATGATGGATGCAAAGGTGTTCCTTGGAAGCCTTCATGTATTTGGAAAGGATGATTCAGTAGTAGAAGGTGGAACTGGTGAGATGAAGAAAACAGAGTTAGCTTCAGAGAATGCATCTGATTCTAAAAAAAAAATCCTAGTAATATGTCAGTACTATAAGCCTGAACCATTCCGTATTTCTGATATCTGTGAAGAGATGGTTCGTCGTGGTCACGAAGTTCAAGTAGTTACCGGATATCCCAATTATCCAGAGGGAGTACTGTATGAAGGATATGGCAAGGGCAAACATATTGATGAAGTGATCAATGGAGTAAAAGTACATCGCTGCTTTACGATTCCAAGAGAGACTGGAATCGTAAAGAGACTTATGAACTATTATAGTTATCCTCTTTCTTCCTCATCATTCGTCCGCTCTAAAGCCTGTGTTGCTTCTGATGGAAAGCCGTTTGATGTGGTTTTCTGCAATCAATTATCTCCAGTAATGATGGCGGATGCTGCTATAGCATATAAGAGGAAATACAAAGTACCAGTTGTGATGTATTGTCTGGACTTGTGGCCTGAAAGCTTGATTGCTGGTGGCATCACAAGAAAATCTGTGGTTTATAAATTCTTCCATCATGTCAGCAAGAAAATTTACAGACAGATGGATAAAATCTTGATTACGAGTCGCATGTTCTCAGATTATCTGAGAGATGAGTTCGGTATCAAGAGTAATAAGATCGAGTACTTGCCACAGTATGCTGAAGGAATCTTTGAGCAGATTCCAATGAAGGATGGAGATGGAACATTCCACTTTATGTTCGCCGGAAACATTGGTGCAGTTCAGTCTGTGGAGACTGTAATTAGAGCAGCAGAGATGCTGAAAGGAGAGCCAGTTAAATTCCACATTGTTGGTGGAGGTACTGATTTAGAGAGGCTGAAGGGGATTGCAAAGGATCTTGATAACGTAGTTTTCTATGGCAGAAGACCTCTTGAAGAAATGCCGGAGTTTTATGAAAAGGCAGATGCAATGCTTGTTACATTAGCAGCTGATCCGGTTCTTTCACTTACACTTCCCGGCAAGGTTCAGTCTTACATGGCCGTTGGCAAACCAATCATCGGTGCTATAGACGGTGAGACGAAAGAAGTGATAGAGAAAGCTCGGTGTGGTTTCTGTGGAAAAGCGGAAAACGTGGATGAACTAGTAGAGAATATCAAGAAACTTATCAGAAGCGATAAAAGAGAAGAAATGGGCAAGAATGCTCGAAAGTACTATAAGGAGAATTTCGAAGAGACGCTCTTCATGGATAAGCTTGAGAGCAAGTTTTGAGAGAGGATAAACGCATGAAGGTTTTGATGATCAATGTTGTTTGTGGTATTCGCAGTACAGGAAGAATCTGCACTGACCTCGCCACGGCTCTGGAAGCCCAGGGGCATGAAGTGAAAATTGCGTATGGCAGAGAAAATGTACCTGAGCAGTTTCAGAAATATGCTGTGAGAATCGGTACGGATTTGGATGTCAAACTTCATGGAGTTAAAGCAAGAGCAGCAGATGGCACTGGATTTGGCAGCAAAAGAGCGACTGAGAAGTTCATTGAATGGGTTAAGGAATATGATCCAGACGTAATCCATCTCCACAACATTCATGGCTACTACATAAATGTCGAAGTACTTTTCAACTACTTGAAGGAATGCGGTAAGAAGGTTATTTGGACTCTTCATGACTGCTGGGCTTTTACGGGGCATACTCCATACTGCGATTCAGTCAATTGTGAGAGATGGATTCAGGGGTGTTATGAATGTCCACTTATCAAAGCTTATCCTGCTTCATTCGTTGATAAATCAAAACAAAACTGGAAAAAGAAAAAAGAAATCTTCTCTGGAATCAAAGACCTAACAATCATCACCCCATCTGAATGGTTGGCTGGCCTGGTAAGGAAATCTTTCCTGGCAGAATATCAAGTAGAAGTGATAAACAACGGTATAGATACAAGCCAGTTTTATCCGATTGAAAGTGACTTCCGGAAAAAGAACGATCTTGAAGGAAAGTTCGTACTGTTAGGAGTTGCTACCGTTTTTGATGATATGAAAGGATATTCTAACTTCCATAAATTGAGAGAAATGTTGGGAGATGAATATCACATTGTCCTTGTAGGATTGACAAAAGAGCAAATCAAGAATTTACCAAGTGGCATCCTGGGAATTGAAAGAACTTCGAGCGTTAGAGAATTGGCAGAGATTTATACTGCAGCAGATTTATTCCTAAACTTGTCGTATTGTGAAAACTATCCAACAGTCAATATTGAAGCCATGTCATGTGGTACTCCTGTCTTGACTTATAAAACAGGTGGTAGCCCAGAAATGGTTGAAAAGTATGGTGGGATAGTAGTTGAACAAGGGAATATAACTGCAGTAGCAAATAGATGCCGAAATATCAAGTGTGGCGAAGAAAGCGTAAAGAGCAGATTTGTTGTAGAAGAAAATGATAATTCTATGGTAATAAGGAATTATTTAAAACAATACGAATGAGAAAGAGGAAAATATGCCAGCTATATCTGTAATTATTCCTACTTATGGAGAACCACATTTTTTGAGTAGAACTATTCACTCTGTCTTAAATCAGACATTTTATGATTTTGAAGTGTTTGTTATTGATGATAATAATCCTGATACTGATGCGAGAACCAACACTGAAATAGTGATGAATACTTTTTCTGATGAAAGGTTGCATTATATAAAACATCCTCAAAATTTAAACGGATCGGCGGCAAGAAATACTGGTATTGCTGAAGCAACAGGAAAATATATATCTTTCCTTGATAGTGATGATGAATACAATTCTGAGCGATTGCAGAAGTGTTTTGACGCTATGGAAAATGCAAGTTGTTCAGTAGCTGGGGTTTATACTGGGTGTGAGTTTCGAAGAAATGGAAAAATGTATCACACAATGACTGACATAAAACCTGGCAATTTTCTAGTGGATACGCTAGCTTGCACTTTTAATCTAGGGACAGGATCAAATCTGTTTATCAGAAAATCAGTAATAGATGAGATTAATGGCTTTGATGATTCTTTTTTGAGGCATCAAGATTATGAATTCTTAGTTCGTATTTTTGAGAAATATGAATTAGAGTCGGTACCTGAAGTATTGGTGATAAAAAACAACGAGAATGTTAATCTTCCTAATGTTGAAAAGATAATAGACATAAAAAAACAGTATCTTGATAAATATAAGCTAATTATAAATGAGCGAACTGATAGTGAGAAAAAATATATATATCATAGTCAGTATATCCAAATTGCAGAGGCAGCACAAAAAACAAAGAAATACGAGCTTGCCAATCAGTACTACAAAAAAGCAAAAAACCAGGGAGGTTTGTCCATAAAAGAACAGCTACGAAGAATTGCGTTCTTGGGGAAGAACTTGATTAGACGTTAGGAGTTACTATGAAGTATGAATTGTACGGCTCTTTGCATAGAACAGCAAAGAAACTGTTGCGCAGAAGTAATAGCACAAGTTCATATCGAATGATAAGCATTCATGAAAAAAATATCAATTGTGATGGATACATAAAAACAACTGGTGAAGAATTAGGAACTTATATCAATGATATGGTTCCAAACCCCGAAGTATTAAGGACACAGGATCTATTTCCGGTTGAGAACATCGTGTCTGAAGAAACATTTCCGTCATTTGAAGATTCTTTTCAAAAAAGAAGAAAATGTAAAGAATCTCAGCTTGGTGTGGAAAATGATAATGCTGCTAAACTTTGGATGGAGTTTGTGCATAACTCCGAGATTCCACAAGGGTATAGAAATGGTGGGTTACATTACGCTGGATACATTCTTGATTGTGAGGAGTGGTGTCTTCCAAGCTGGATATGGACTAATGCAGCGTTAGTTCGAATGTATTGCCGTATAGGGGAGTTGGATAAAGCAAGAATTATTGCTGATAAGATAATTGAACTCCAACAGGATTGTGGTGGATGGATTGTACGTAATGATTATGATTCAGAAGGCGCTGTTCCTGTTGTAGCTCCGAACGATTCGGCATATACTGCAAATAATGCTTGCTTGGAATTTTACTTATCAACTGGAGAACAGAAATATCTTGACGCAACAGTTAAATGTGCAGAGTGGATTATCGACACCGCCAGAGAAGATGGCATGGTCTATGTTGGCTATGACATAAAGAGAAAACGCTGGCAAAAAAAACATAATATTGTTGATGTTGGTTTTACTGCGGGTTTGTTTGCCAGATTATACGAATGCACAAAGGAAGAAAAATACTTTGCATTTTTAAAGAGATTTACAGACAAGTTCATTGAACTGTTCTATATCCCAACGAGCAATGGCTTTGCTACAAGTCTAGATGCCGAAGATAAACAGCTCGGAGGAATGTTCGGACGCGGTCAAGCATGGGCACTTGAGGGTTTGATTCCCGCAAGCAGAGTCCTCAAGGATGATAAAGTAACAGGAGTAGTTCAGAATACTATTGATACTATTATCAGAGAACAGGATAAGCAAGGCGGATGGGCCTACAATATCTCAAGGCCTATGATGGGGTTGGATTGTAAAGCCATCTCGATCATTGCATGTTCACTTATGAATTGGTATAAAGATCATCCAGAACAGACTTCACTAAAAGATGCATCTGAGAAAGCGTACCAATGGTGTATTCGGCACACTTTACCAGAAGGAAGAGGCAAAGGTGGCATCTATTCATACACAACAGAAGGAGCAATTGTCCATCATCTTTACACATGGACGGCCTTTGTATATGGAAGCTCTTACGCAATAGAATTGAAAAAGATATTAGCTGAGGTTTAGTTATATGCTTTATATGAATAAAACAAGGGAAATCAGCAATCAAGAATGGTCTAATATCCTTGAAGAACTAAATTTAACGGAAAAATTATTAACTGCAAAAACAATAGTGATAAAACCTAATTTTGCAGCGGGAACTTACGTTGATCCCAAAACACATGTTATATCGGATTTAGATTTGGTCAGGTCAGCTATTGAGTTTTTTGCATCAGTTAATGAAACTGCCAAGATTTATATTGCTGAGGCTGATAGCACAGGATATGGTTTTGCATATTTAAAATATGAACATTTGGAATTGCCGGGGAGTCTTGGCTTATCTGACAAAGCCTTGCGGCAAGTTGAACTGCTCGATTTATCGAGGGACAGGCTTCAACAATATGAATCAAAATCCTTAAAAAGATATGTGAGCATAGATAAGCAACTGTGGTTATCAGAAACCCTGATGAATGCTGATTTAAAGGTGAATCTAAGTAATCTGAAAACTCATGCCGTTACTGGCTACACAGGAGCGTGTAAGAATTTATTTGGTTGCTTACCCGACTTTGAGAAGTATCATAATCATCCATACATCCACGAAGTGATTCATGATCTTGTGTTAGCCATCAAACCCGATTTAAATGTGGTCGATGCTTTTTATGGAATGGAGAGGAATGGTCCTGTGCAGGGGATAGATGTAGATACAGGATACAGAGTGTTTTCGGATAATCCGGTTGAAGCAGATGTTTATGCAGCGTCATCTATTGGCTATCCACCTAGAAAAGTGAAATACATAAGAATGCTTTGCAAAACAAATGGGGCAAGTATTGATAATCAATCTACTGTAATCAAAGCCTATAAAAAACCTGGTGTTTTTTTAAGAGTGATGAATGGTATAGGGCTTACGATTCAGAAGTTCGGATTGCATGTAGAAACATTTGGGCACAGAATACATAGCTGCCCAACACCCGCGATTCTGGCAATAACAATTGCAAGGCCGGTATTATTGAAATTATTTGATTATGAAAAGCTGAAGGCTTGGAAAAGGAAGATGCTAAAATGATAAAACAAACCATCAACGAAATGATAAAACATATAATTGATACATGTAAACCTTGGGTAAAACCAGAAGAAGATGGCTTACTTCGTTTTATTGATCCGCTTGATGGTGAAGAAATCTCTGCTCATTATGGAGCAACTCACGCAGCAGTTGCATTTATTACGTATGGAGAGAGAACTGGGAATAAGGAGTTGACTGATATAGGGTATAAGCTTATGACTAGTGTCCTGCAAAGGTGGAATACTAGCATGAAGCTACCCGGGTTCCACAATGACTTTAATAATTTTGCTCTTTGTGTCGCTTGGGATTACTTTGATAAGAATAAGAAACAAGAAGAACTAGCTAAACAGATTAAAGATATTGTTCTCATCACACCGGATAGCAATAATCCGACAGTTAACTGGTTTCCTATGAGATGGTATGTCAATCTGAAAAGATACCAGTGGACTGGAGAAGAAAAATACAAAGCTATCTGCGATAAGTGTAGGGCGGGTATTAAATCTGCTACATACGAAGATGGCTTTATTGATGATCGTCTCCCCGTTGGGCTCAGTTTTAACCTACAGTATGATGTTGCAACAGTTGCAGTCATGCAGTTTTTGAGAAGTGCAGGCGAAGAGATAGATATTTCCATAGAACTTGGAGCACTATTGAATGTTGTAGCTCCTGACGGAGATATTAATTACCTTGGCAGAGGTACTAACCAGATTTTTGCATGGGGACTTTGGGTGTATTTACTGGCGTCTTCAGGAAAAGAACATGAAACGCAGGTAGCCCTGGAATACTTGAAAGACAAAGTTTCTGTGATGCTTAAAAACAACAACATTATGCTTAACCAGTGGCCAGGGGAAGAAAAATACATGTGGTGGGATTATCACTACTGCTCTGTTTACACGGCGCACTTCCTTTTCTGGCTAGTTATTGCTTTGGAACAAGTGGATTTGCATCCTATTGCCGAGAAAACAATTACCCCGGAAGATAGTGGAGTACGGGTTTATAAAGATAAAGATTATTTCATAGTAACATTTGCAGGAAGAAAAGAGTACTTGGCGGAAAAAGGTCCGTGTATTGCTGTTCTTTGGACTCAATCGTCAGGTATGGTTGTAAAAGGTACATTTGGACCTTGGCAGGGCGCGTTTGGAAATAAATATAGCCCGGTAGAAGCGACAATAAGAAACAATTGTGGATTATATAAGGTAGAGCAAAATAGGGATCTCTCAAAGAACAGATACGTACATAAAGCCTTGCCGAATCTTGAGACAGTAACATCAGAAAAAATATTCCCTTTATATAATGATGTAAATTTGCATGTAGACAATGATGCTGTTTGCGTCGTTTGGAATTCAAATGAAGACGGAAAAAAAATGCTGTCTATTCCTTATTTAGGAAAGAAAGAAATATCTGTATTTGTTGATGGCAAGACGATACGTTTATTTAGCCCTATCATGATTAGAAACCAGTATTCTTGGGTGAGTCTTCATCAAACAAACCTAATGCATGGAAGTAACTGGGAACTGAGGATTAAGCGATAAGGAAAATACTTATGATTGTTGAAAAAAAGACGTTCATTACAGCAATGTTTGTATTATTGACAGCTATAATTGGTGTTGTTTTTAATTCACCTATAGTATGTAGAGCTTGTGTGCTGCTCTTATTTGTCATATGCATATTAAGAGGAATGAGAGAAAAATACTTCTTAAATCCTTATTACATGTTTGCTCTTGTGCCATTCACGTTGCTCATTTATGCAAATATAAGCAATTACCATCTGGATTTAACAGTAAACACATGGCTGATTGCTATTATTAATATTGCATCATTTGTTATTGCGTTGGATTTCACGCCTGAATATAAGCATTTAGAAAAATGTAAGGGCGTTGGCGATGGAATACAACTGGCAGAACACACAATTATACTTCTTGTTCTCGGCTTTATGCCAACCGTATACACTTTGGTATTGGGTGGGATTATGCCTCTTGCATCAATATTTACTTTGTTTTCTTCTGGAGCAATAGTTTGCGCTTTGAAATCGAGGAATAAGGTATTAATAGGGATAGTTATTTCTGTATTCATAATCTCGTGGGTTGGATATGTTTCAAAATCATCTGTCTTAACATTTGCAATTGCAATCTTGATTGGTTACGAGAAGTATTATGTTGAATCAGCGAAACAAAAAAGAAGACTGATTGTATTGGCTATTCTTGGATTGTTGCTCATGATTGCTGCATTCAGCTTTGCTAATCAAGGTAGGGGCAGTAAGAGTGGGATGAACGCAGTACAGTATTATGCTACATATGGCGACCTAACGTGGAATAGAAATGCATCCTTGCTTATGCCGTATATGTATATGACTACGCCATGGGCAAATTTACAATATGTAATGGAGACTCAAGCAAATCATACATATGGACTTTGGTTGATTAAACCGCTTATTAGTTATTTTCAGTTCGATAGCCTCTTTTCGAAGTTTTATGAATTAAGGGCATACTCTAATTTCAATACATTCACTTATTTAGCGTATTGTTTTAAGGATTTTGGTTTTTGGGGATCTTGTATATCTTCAGTATTTTTGGGAATTTTTACAAAAAAAGTGTATTCCAGATTTACTGTATCACGTTCCCCACTAGATGTAGCATGCTATATTTTGGTAGCCCAAGCAGTAGTTGAAATGTTCTTCAGTAATCATTTCTTCACTCAATCTTATCCATTTTCCATAGTAGTTATCATGGGGATTTACAAACTTGTATTTTGTAAAAATTATGATGTAGAACTCGAAACATGCTTAAAGGAGATAGAATAATATGATTATTGATAATATGACTCAAGAATGGAAAGTGGATGTTCCGGTTGCGATTAATTTCTTTGCTAGACCAGATACCTTTGAATTGGCATTTGCTGAGATTAAGAAGGCTAAGCCACGACAACTTTTTCTTATTGCGGATGGTCCGCGTCCCGGCCGAGAGGATGACGAAATCAACTGCTTAAAATGTAGAGAAATTGCGAATGGTGTTGATTGGAACTGTGAAGTATATCATCTATATAATGAGAGGAATAAGGGGCTTTTCCACACTTATTTTGACTCAATGACAGAGGTATTCAAAATCGTTGACCGGTGTATTTTTCTGGAAGACGATTTGGTGGTTTCTCAATCTTTTTTTGAATATTGTAGAGTTTTGCTTGTCAAATATGAAAACGACCTTCGGGTTCATTTTATTACGGGAATGAATGTAATGGGAACATATGATGCTCCAGATGGGGACTATTTTTTTAGTGGTGAAGGTTCCATATGGGGATATGCATTATGGAAAAGAACATTTGAAAGTATGACTTTGGATTTTAGAAATAATCCATATGCCATTCAGATGACAAAGAAGGTTGCTAAGCAAATTAAGCCTGGATATGAGAAGTATATTGATGCTTGTGTAGAGAATCCTGAGTGGCAAGGACACATACCACATGTGGAGTTTTATAAAAACTTTTTGCGCTTTTCTCAAAACCAAGTATATATTGTACCAACAAGGAATCTAGTTTCAAATATAGGCGCTTCTTCTAATGCGGTTCATTCGGCGGATAACATCAACAAGTTACCTAGAGTTACACAAAAACTATTTAACACAAAAACATATGAATTGGAGTTTCCTTTAAAAAAGCCAGAGTTTTTGATTCGCGATTTAGATTACGAGAAAAAAGTCAATTATATGTTAGCTTGGAATAAGCCGTGGTTAAAAATGATTCGAAGAGTTGAAGCCTTATTCAGGCATTTGATGTACGGTGATTTCTCTCGTATTGCGCAGAAGATAAAATTGCTGATCGCAGGAAAGCTAAAAGAATAATCAGAGGTGTTTTTATGGGAAAGCCAACAATATCGATTATAGTACCGTCGTATAATGTTGAATCATATATCAGCAGGTGTTTGAAATCTATACAGGACCAGTCCTTTTCAAATTTCGAAGTTATTGTTGTTGATGATGGTTCAACAGATAATAGTTCTGAAATAGCAGAACAGTTTGCACTCAAAGACAGTAGGTTTAAAGTGGTTCGTCAAGAAAATAACGGTCAAGGCTCAGCAAGAAACCGTGGAATCAGCTTAGCTCAAGGTGATTATTTGTCTTTTGTTGATAGCGATGACTGGATTCATAAAGACTACCTAATTAAGATGTATGAGTGCATTCTAAATACAGATGCAGACATTGCGGTATGCAATGTTGAACGCGTATGGGAAAGTGGAAAGAGAAAGAAGAATAATGGTATCTATAGAAAAGCTGAAGTGACAACAGATACGGTGCAGTATCTCTCTAGAGCAAGTATGTCGGTATGTGATAAACTGTTTAAAAAATCCTTGTTTGATGGCCTGAGATTCCCTGAAAAAATGAAGTTTGAAGACTTCGCTTTAATGCCACAGATACTGATTCGAGCAAAGAGAATTGTAACAATCGAAGATGTATTATATTACTATTTTTGGCGTGATGGTTCAACAACAAACCAAAAAAGAATTAATAGAGATATTTTAAGAGCACAACATATATTGGAAGAATCGGACCTCAAAAATACATGTCCCGATATGCTTCAAATGTTTTTTGTAAAATATGTTGTGGGGTCTTTGATTTGGGGAATCTTGAAAGAAAAGAATTCCATGAAAGAAGTGGATGACATTGTACGGTATGGAAAGGAAAAATACCCTAATTTTATAGTTGACATAACCCCTAATAATATTGGCGATGTCTGGTTTGGAAAACTAATATATCGGGGACAATACAGAATTGCAAAACTCCATGTAGCAACACATTCTGTTCTAAAATCAACAATAGATATTTGTAGAAAAATCAGACATGTAGTACATGAGAATTGCTGTTTATTTAGATGATAAAGGGTTTAATAACATAGATTTATCTAGTTGCGGATTAGGCAATCCTAGTGTAGGCGGCACACAATTGGAATTTGTTCTACTTGCTGACTATTTAGGTAGAATAAGTACAAATACAGTCCTTATTCTTCATCATAATGAAAACAAAATTCCGACAAATTGTGAAGAGAAGATAGTAAGCAGTATTGAAGAAATGTTATCCGTGGCTCAATTGTATGATTTTCTAATTGTTCAATCATCAATATCTGGAATAATTCAGCAGGTTGAAAAAAAGATGATTGATACTGTTTTATGGTCACACAATTATATGAGACCTCGCACTCTTCGTGAGGCTCATAAAAGTAAGTATATCAAAGCTATAGTAGCTGTGGGAAAAGAAGAGTATCATGCAATGCGAATTTTCACAAATAAAGTGAAATTGATATATAACATGATACCTCCTGTTAGGCAAGAAAGAATTCTAAACAATGAACATATAGTTACATTTATTGGTTCATTAATTAGTGAGAAAGGATTTCATATTCTGACAAAAATATGGCCTCAGATTATAAAAAGGATTCCAGATGCCAAATTGTATGTTGTCGGGGGGGGAACTTGTATACTAGAGAGAAGAGTCTCGGACCAAAGGGAATTGCAGATAAACAATATGAAGAACTCATTTTCAAATATTTAGGAGAGACAGCTCAATCAGTTTGTTTCTTGGGGAATATGGGTTGCGAAAAGGAAGAAATAATAAGAATAACGACTGTAGGGGTTGTGAATCCTTCTGGAAGAACAGAAACATTTGGATTATCTGTATTGGTTTTTAACAGTATGAGTATTCCGACTGTGGGAAATGTTCCAATTATAAAAAATACATACAATGGTTATAAGACCCATACCCAATTTGGCTTAAAGCGCAGGATTATTTCTTTGTTAATTGATAAAAATAAGAATGTTTTGATGGGAAATAATGGTTGGGAATATTGTGAATACTTCTTTCCAGAGCATATTGGACCACAATGGCAGCAATTAATGGAAAAGCATTATATTCAGAAAGAAGGTTGAGTAGCGGAAAAATGAAGCCGAAAACCAGAAAAGAATTATTAATGTATAATTCGATAACATCAATAGTTAGCCAGGTAGTATCCTTTGTGTGCACCTTTGCTTTAACGAGATTAATACTGGCAAATTTTGGTTCTAACGTTAATGGTCTAGTAGCATCGATTACCCAATTTCTTGGTTTTATAAGCTTTTTGGAAATGGGAATTGGTGCTGTTGTAAAATCAGCTTTATACAAGCCATTAGCGGATGAAGACTATGATGAAGTAAGCAAAGTAATTATATCAACTAAGAAGTTTTATAGGACTATAGCAAAAGTATTAATTGTTTATACAGTTATTTTGATAATAGTGTTCCCTATTATTTCTAGGGAGGAATTTTCACCGATATATACAGGTTCTCTTGTATTGATTATTTCAATTTCATTATTTGCTCAGTATTATTTCGGAATGCCATATCAGTTGATGCTTAATGCTGATCAAAGGACGTATATTCCAACCCTAACATGCTGCATAACATTAATCCTAAATACATGTTTATCTGCTACTTTCATATATATGGGAGCGTCCATTCAAATAGTTAAGCTTGTTACTTCGCTTGTTTATATTATTAGACCTGTTTTTTACAGTATATATGTACGGAAGCATTATCCACTAAATGAAAAACAATTATTGGATGAAGAACCCTTAAAACAAAAATGGAATGGATTAGCTCAACATATTGCTTATGTCGTTGTAAATTACACAGACATTGTTGTGCTAACAGTTTTTTCTTCATTATCTAGTGTTTCTATTTATACTGTTTATCACAATGTTACTATTGGAATTCAGCAGGTTATTTCATCTATTTCCGTCGGTATATCTGCTATGTTGGGAAATGTACTGTACAGTGAATCAAAGGAGAGGCTTCGTGATACCTTTGGTCTGGTTGAATGGTTTTTTCATACAGTAACAGTTGTTTTCTTTACAATTACTGGAATCTTAATAATGCCGTTTGTCTATCTTTATACTAGAGGTGTTGAAGATGTAAATTACATAATACCAGCATTTGCAATATTGATTACAGTTGCACAAGCATCGTATTCTATTAGAACACCATATGAAACAATGGTTCTTGCTGCAAATCATTTTAAACAAACGCAGAAAAGCGCAGTAATAGAAGTGATACTTAATATAGGTGTTTCTGTTGTATTAGTATTTAACTTTGGGCTTATAGGTGTTGCAATTGGTACATTGGTAGCAATGTCATATAGAACGTTTTACTTTGTGTTCTATCTAAAAAATAACATATTGGATTATAACATATGGAGATTTTTTAAACTGTTGATATTGGACCTTGTACAAGTAATGATTTGCTTGCTTGTATGTTGTGGCTTTCTGAAATTCTATTCGGAAGTTAATTCATGGATAGATTGGATTATTAGGGCAGTAATCACTAGTGTTGTTTCGATTACTGTTTGCGGAACTGTTAACTATATTTTTAATCGGAAGTATTTACAAGACATAATTATAAAGTTTGCTAAAAGAAGATGATAAAACGACTTGAGAGTATCCACTTATGATTACCGATAACAGCAGTTTGAAAGTGTAATAGTATTATAAGGTAATGAAAAAGATGTGTAATGTAGCGGGAATAAGGAAAGTAGATAAGTAAGGAGAAATAAACAATGAGTCTATTTAAGGATAAAACTTTAATGATTACCGGTGGAACTGGTTCTTTCGGAAACGCTGTTTTGAACCGTTTCCTTCAGACCGATATCGGCGAGATCAGGATTTTCTCGCGTGATGAGAAGAAGCAGGACGATATGCGTCACGAGTTCCAGGCGAAGATGCCTGAGGTGGTGGACAAGATCAGCTTCTATATTGGAGATGTAAGGGATCTTCAGTCGGTGAAGAATGCCATGCATGGGGTTGATTACATTTTTCATGCGGCAGCGCTTAAGCAGGTGCCTTCCTGCGAGTTTTTTCCGATGGAGGCTGTAAAGACTAATGTAATAGGCACTGAGAATGTGCTCACGGCTGCCATTGAGGAGGGCGTGGAGTCGGTTGTATGTCTCTCGACAGACAAGGCTGCTTATCCGGTTAATGCGATGGGTACATCTAAGGCTATGATGGAGAAGGTAATCGTAGCGAAGTCGCGTACAACCAAGAAGACTAAGATCTGCTGCACTCGTTACGGCAACGTAATGTGCTCGCGTGGATCGGTTATTCCGCTTTGGATTGACCAGATCAGGTCGGGGAATCCGATAACCATAACTGACGGCTCGATGACACGATTCATCATGAGCCTGGATGAAGCGGTTGATTTGGTGCTTTTTGCATTTGAACATGGAGAGCCGGGAGATATTCTTGTGCAAAAAGCTCCTGCGTGCACCATACAGACTCAGGCCGAGGCTGTATGTGAACTGTTCGGCGGCGCCAAGGATCAGATTAAGATCATCGGCATCCGTCACGGAGAGAAGATGTACGAAACCCTTCTCACCAACGAGGAGTGTGCCAACGCCATCGACATGGGCAACTACTACCGCGTTCCATGCGACAAGCGCGGTCTGAACTACGACAGCTACTTCAGCAAGGGCGATGCAGCGCGTAACACCCTCACCGAGTTCAACAGCAACAACACCAAGCTGCTGACCGTCGAGGAGACCAAAGCGACCATCGCAAAGCTGGCGTATATACAGGAGAGACTGGCAGAGGTATAAAAATATACTCAATTATGCGAGTGACTGTTGAACTTAAGATGAGGCATGGATTATTAACTAGCTGCGAGAACTGAATGACTATGACGAAAAAAGGATTTGTGCAACAAGAGGGTTTTTATGATTACAGGAGTATTTCTAAGGCATTATAAGAACTATGGAAATCTAAACTTCATACCAATTTGTGATGATTCAGATAATATGTTTTCAATCTATATTGGTAATAATGGTGTTGGTAAAAGTGCTATTTTGGAATCAATTGATGTATTTTTTAATAACCGAGAGTGGAATTTTACTATCGGTATGAAAAAATCAGAAGCATTTGTTTGTCCTTTGTTTTTAATCTCAAAATCTGAGGTGACTTCATCATGTAAAAAAAATATTGAGATAGTAAGCAATTACTTTTGGGGTGAACAATGTGAAATAAATGTTCATACTAGAACTAACAAAGCTTTAATAGAGTTTATTGAGTACAGAAATAGATTAAAACATCGATATGAAAATACACACTATCTAATTATGATAGGCGTTTCTTATAATTCTGGAAGAGAAGCATTTTTCGGTTCTTCATTTAATAATGATGTTTTGGAATTGCTAGGTAGTGTTCACGAAGATGCACAAAAGGCGGCTAATCAAATTAGGGATATTATAATTGAAAAGTACTCGTACATATACATTCCTGTCGAGGCTTCTCCAAGTGAGTTGTTAAAACTTCAGAATAATACTATGCAGAAATTATTAAACAAAGATGTTCTGCAAGAAATTGAGAGAATATTAAAGAAAAAAGAAGATGGCAAGACTGATTCGACTATTGTGAGTAGGATAAATAGAAATCTTGATACGTTTATTAAAGAAGTTAATAGCGTTATTTCGAGTATTGATGTAAATTACAGCTTTGCTCCTTCTATAGAATCAGGCAATAAGAAATCACTCACAGCAAAGGATATAAGAGATAAAATAATAGAAGCATACTTTCCATTAAGATCGCTGAAAGTGAGAAATAAAAGAGTTGAGTCATTAAGTTCAGGAGAACAAAGACGAGCCGTTATTGATGTGGCTTATTCAACGTTGCTGGCGAATAAGAATAGGAAAACAGAAAAGAAAATCATATTAGCTGTTGATGAACCTGAATCTTCTATGCATATATCTAACTGTTTTAATCAGTTCTTGAGATTGGAAGAACTAACTCAGGGTGAGATTCACAAGCAGGTATTAATTACAACGCACTGGTATGGGTTCCTACCAATAACTCAACATGGGAATATGCATCATTTAATGCTTGATTCAGAGTCTGATCAGACCAAAGTAAGAAGTTTTAATCTAAGGAATGTGTTGGAAAATAGAAGATACTTTCCAGATGATGTGGAATTAAAAAGCTTATTTGATCTTGCTTCTAGCCTAATTACCTATATGCGGTATAACCCAGAGAACAAGTGGATAATTTGTGAGGGTAGTGATGACGTTTTATACTTGAGGGCTATGTTAGAGAAATATGATTCGATTAATATCCTACCTGTAGGTGGCTGTGGAAATGTTGTAAAACTATTTCAAATGCTGTTTGGATTTGTGACTGAGAATACTGGAACAGAAGACATTAACGCCAAAGCTCTGTTTTTGATAGATACAGATGGAAAACAAATAAAAGTTGCAGAACCCTTTAAGTTTGGACAAGATAAAAGAATTATTATTCTACGAAGGCTCCAGATAGATAATGGTGAAATAAAGCTTATTAATCCTATGTCATATGATATTTATAATCAAACAGAAATGGAGGACTGTTTAGACCCACAACTATATTATCAAGCACTATCAACAGTGATAAAAGAAAGTAAAAATACAAAAGCAAAGTTAGCATTGAAAAAGATGGAATTTCTTTCAGATGCAAAAACATCTATGCTTCGAGGGGACGATAGTTGTATTTGTCCAAAAGACATAAAAAACTTAAAGGATAAAAAGATAATAATAGAATTTGCCGAAGATAGTGATAATAAGTATAGAATAGCATCTAAATATGCTGAGTTAAATGAGGGTAATAAGGTTCAGCATGCGCTGGCAAAACGAATTATAGAGATTCTAAATCTTGATGGTGGTAGCGAGGAAAATGATTAGGAAATTGATAATTCTAGGTGCTGGTGGCTATGGCAATACTGTAGCCGATATAGCGTTACAGCTCGGATATGACATCGTTCAGCTGGATGATGCGGATACGGCTCATCCGCTGAACTCTTTTGCACGATACATTGGTGATGGGGT
>JAQXLM010000056.1 GCA_029012125.1 Eubacteriaceae bacterium
GTTCTGTCATCTCAATTTTCAAATACTGAAAGAACGGGGTGGGTACCCCGTTCTTACATTTCAAATCATACCATCGAAAAGAACGGGCCTCGGCCCGTTCTTCATCATAAACATTATAACGCTGAAAAACTTTACACCTGCTCAAGGTATGAATTCTCTTCCTGTCAACTGTCTTACAGACTCTTGCCGTGTAATCATCTTCCTTTCGGATTATATTTCATAATGAAGAGTTCAAGTGTTTCTTTCAGCACATCTATCTGGGATTTCAGATAGAACTCGTCTTCAAATAGCGCATAGTGTACGCATGCTCTAACCAGAATGAAAATGAGAGGTGTCAGCTTTTCATAGGGGATACCCAGCTTGCTCTCCAGAGTTTTTGCGTATTCCGTATATCGTTCATCTACACCTTTAAAGAATTTCCTGCCGTATTCTCTGTATTTCGGATGAGTAT
The DNA here is from genome assembly GCA_029012125.1 of Eubacteriaceae bacterium. Lineage (GTDB taxonomy): Bacteria > Bacillota > Clostridia > Peptostreptococcales > Anaerovoracaceae > Senimuribacter. Next base: position 452 of record JAQXLM010000056.1, read on the forward strand.
AGACCTGATACATTACTCGGTATTTCTTCCCGTGCTTTTCTGCCGTCCAGTATGGTATCTCGTCGATAAAACGCCACAAGTCATCCACATCCGTAGGTGCTTTCGCCATAAAATCATCTTCCACCTTGCTCATACAGTATTCGGTGGATTGAATGATAAGGTCATCCAGATTTTCAAAATAGGTATAAAGCATATTTGATGAACCGCCGCAGTGCTCTCCCAGAGCCCTTATTCCTGTGCCATGAAGGCCCTTCTCCGCAAAGCAGTCAAAGCAACCTTCCATGATATTTTCTTTTTTTTCGGTCCACTGCTCTTTTGTGTAGTTTGCCAATCTATCATCTCCGTTCCTGATTTTTCCATGGTCTCTTACCGTCGAGCCATCCTCTTTCCTTCCAGTATTCCGATTCCGGATCATCCGGATTATTCTTTGCCTTTGACATCATATTGAACATAAATCGGATATATGGCGATGGTTTTCCAGGTGTGGCATGTCTTACCTTTTCGGCAAGTCGAGCCATATCCTTTTCAATTTTCTCTTTTTTCTTTGCACTTACATCCTTCCAGCCGGTTGCCTGTACGGCAATCGCATATTTCCTGATATACGGTACTCCCCAATATGACAGTGTCCTCTTCAGGTCAGCACATACCTTGCCGGAGCCCGTGCCGGCAGTGGTTGATATTACAACTGCTTTTTTCTTAAACATAGCCGGTTGGGGACGATGAGGAATCCAATATTGAAAGAATAAGTCAATAAAGGTTTTCATCGGTGCAGAGGGCATCATACAGTAATTTGGCGATGTGAAGATTAAAAGTTCTCCATCTTCCATTGCATTTGCAATCTTTTCTTTTTCCTCATAAAACGGGCATTTTTTCAGGTCTTCCATACATGCATAGCATCCCAGGCAAAAATGATTAAGATCCCTGGGCAGAAAAAACTCTGTAATTTCAGAGTCATCTGCAAGCTTGTGTGCAAGAATATTTCCAATGTTATAGGAGCTGCCTTTATGGTTCTGTCCATTAATAATTACAGTTTTCATTCAGCATCACTCCTGTCCATCTTACGCTGCACCACAATGAGAATTATTGCGACAATGTTAAAAGCCAGTGCTATTGGCAGATACCAGTTTGGCTCACCCTGAGGTATAACAGTCAGTATGGACTGCACCAAAAAAAACACACCACCCAGTTCCGAAGCAAGTATGAACGGATATAACCTCTTGGCATTCTTCCGGAAAGCCATTACAATCAGAAGTACGATAACATCTATGTATATGCCATATATTATGTGCGTTACCTGAACACTCCACGGAAAGGAAAGCTCCGGATGGTTCAGAGCAAACACTACAAACACTATTGCTGCAATTATCAGCACACAGGCCGGAATAAAAAACTGTTTCTTCATCTTAATCCCCTCTTTACACTTATCTCTCTGTAATATATGATAAATGTATTATACCTACCGACCGTTAGGCTGTCAACATCAATATTTATTCCTGGGATTTATCATCCTCTGTTTCCCTCGACTCCTCACATTTACCATTGCGCAGGTACTGCTTAATCAGCTGGTGCATCCCTGTGGAGAGCAGTCCGCTCAAAGCTCCGGAAACGCATATTTCCACCGTAACAGTCTGCTCCATTACGCAAGCCAATACTGCACCTACAATTGTTACAATTGTAGGAATAAACCTGTTATCCGCCGGTGCAAACTGCTTCGCCAAGTATCCTATTATCAGACACCCTATTATCACATATCCATTAATGGGAATGTTCGTAATAATCTCGTTAAGATTCACTTTCGTCTCCTCCACCTGCCATATTTCCGGATATCATGCTCAGCCCGGTTATAGAGTATATTGTGGCGCAGAGAATTTTATTCCTTAAGTGAATTTATATTGCCCCGTGAGCAGGTGAAAATGCCGCAAACCCTAAAAATCCAAAAGGTTTACGGCATTCGTACTTCCATCAATTTAATGTTGTTTCAAAATACCTTTTCTGTAAGCCTCGATCAGCTGCTGCAGCTGATTAACCTGTTCTACCAGCTCAATGCCCTGATCTGTATCTATAACAGTCATTCTTTCAGGAAGGACTTCAACAGTCTTCATAACCGGTGAAGTGAATTCCTGAGTTCCGTCAGGCTTAATCGGACTGTAAGGCTGATGCTCAGCGATAGCCATAAATCTGGAGTTGAAGATAAAAGTATATCCCGCAATGCCGGTCTGCTTCTGATATGCTTTGGATATTCCACCATCAATAACATACAGAATACCGCCGCCCTTTATCGGGCTTTCACCATCTTTAAGCTTTACAGGGACATGGCCGTTTAGAATCTTTGATCGGGTAGGATCCAGGCCGAACTCTATAAGAATGTCTTCACAAGGTTTTCTCTTCTTAATCAGTGAGTAATAAGGATTGGAAGTTTCCTTATGAGTTGTCTTGTCAGCCACAAACAGTCGCTCGAAGGTAGTCATCTTGTCTTTTCCGAACATCGGTGACTTTCTTCCCAGCCACATGTACCACAATACGTCGCCGCGACGGCCTGTTTCCGTAGAATCTTTTGGTGAGAAGTAAGCCTTTCTTGCCTCATCATCAAGATAGTCCATCAAAGCCTTTCCACTGAACTTCTTTCCGTTTACGTCCACTTCCGTAAAGGTTCCGTCTTCATTCATAGGAATGCAGCCGTGATACAGCAGATTTCCGTTAATCTTCTTGTACATTGCTCCATGGCTGTACAGGAATCTTACATGTTTCTGAAGTTTCTCAGAGTTTGTGATTGAAGCCTCCAGTGCGTTCAGAACATTTTCCTCTTCAGGAGTAAGCTTATACGGATCATTAGGATCCACTGTAGGCAGATTGGTATCGGCAAGCTCATATTCCTTGCCTTCAATCATAATAGTACCCTTCTCCCAGTTGATTTTATCCAGAAGAAGTCTGTTATCCATCTGGTATTCCGGATGAGCCATTATTCTCTGGCCTTCAACCTTAAACTGCATTACGGCAATTGCCTTATGCATCTTAGCAGCCAGTTCTTCCGACACAGGCGCATATTCGTTATGTTCAATCACATGAGGCATAAACCTGGTGCAAGGATCATCTCCGTAAATCTTCTGAGCAAAGGTTGCAAGAAGTCTCAGATTGATTCCGTAGCCTACCTCCAGCATATCCAGGTTGTTATAGCTTATGTTCATTCTGATAATATTAGTTAGGCAGGCCCAGTTTCCTGTTGCCGCACCCATCCATACAACATCGTGGTTACCCCACTGAAAATCCACATCATGATATTCGCAAAGGAAATCCATAATCAGATCAGGATGGGCTCCTCTGTCAAAAATATCACCGATTATGTGCAGCTGGTCTACCGCAAGTCTGCTTGTAGCCTCAGCCAGCTCTATGATGAAATCCTCACCCATTCCACAATCTATTACAGACCTGATAATAGCTTCATAATAGTGTGCTCTGTTTTCCTCGTCATCAGCGTGAAGCAGTTCGTCCATTGCGTAATCAAAGTACTCCGGCAGTCTACGTCTAACCTTGGACCTTGTGTACTTGGTTGATACTGACTTACAGATAGTTATCAGGCGGTAGATTGCAGTCATGCACCATTTATCAAAGTTAATATCCATTTTCTTTCTTCTGTTGATTTCCGCCTGAGGATTATATATCAAAGCAGCCAGAGCTTCACGATCCTCTTCATTAAGCACTCTTCCGTAATGCTCATCAATCTTGTGCTTTATGGTTCCTGATGCGCTCTTCAGCATATGGATGAATGCCTCATGCTCGCCGTGCAGGTCACTTAGGAAATACTCCGTTCCCTTAGGCAGGGCAAGTATAGCATTCAGGTTGATAATTTCAGCAGTTGCCGCCTTAATGTTAGGGTAGTCCTTTGAAAGCAGCTCTAAAAGTTTAATGTCAGCCATTATGATTTCCTTTCACACATAAACCGTAAAAAATTAGCTTCGTTCCGTTTAATTATATACTTTCGTTTCTATTTTGTCCATATCCGCATAGACTGATAATATGAGGAACAGAAACAATCTTGATAAAAAAATAATATTGCTTTACATAGCATTTATGCTCGTCTTCACCCTTCTTCTTCCCCTTATAGCCGTGAATCTCTTTCCCCGAGATACAGCTTCGGAAAAAAAGAATTTTGATGTTACCATTCCCGACAAGGTTACTCTTTACAGGGTGTCTGAAGACCGATACGAAAAAATCGATTTCGAAGAATATGTTGAAGGAGTGGTAGCGGCAGAAATGCCTGATTCCTTCGAGTTTGAGGCATTGAAAGCTCAGGCCGTTGCCAGCAGAACCTATGCACTGGGCAGAGTTCTGGCAGGGGCCAAGCTGTGTGATACCATTCATTGTCAGGCATACAGAAACACCGATATATCATCAAAGGTGAAAAAGGCGGTCAAAGCAACCCGAAATCAACTCCTCGCTTACGAGGATGAGCTGGCCTCTCATGCCCTGTATTTCTCATCCAGTGGGGGTCCCACAGAAAACTCTGAAGATGTTTTTTCGGGGAAGTACCCATATCTGCGAAGCGTTTCCAGCAGCAATGAGCCCGGTGCTACTCATGTACAGGAAAAGACTGTCCTTAATACATCGGAATTTAGCGATGTGATAAAAAAGGCCTATCCTGAGCTTGATTTCGGAAGTATCAAGAAGTCAAATATTAAGATTTTATCTCACTCCGCCGGTGGAAGAGTTGATAAAATAAAAGTCGGCAAGCAAACCTTAACCGGCACGGATATACGGAAGGCCCTGGCAATCCCAAGTACTCGATTCTCTGTCAGCTTTGACGGAAAAAAGATAATTCTCACCTCTGATGGTTCCGGCCACGGTGTAGGTATGAGTCAATACGGTGCCAACGGTATGGCAAAGGAGGGCAAAACCTACGAGCAGATACTCTCTCACTATTATAAAGGGACAAAAGTAAAAGCCGGTCACAGTTGATATCATGTAATCGGCTTTTCAAGATTCTTATTCAGTTAGTTTTCGATTTTGAAGATATTTGCACCCAGTGCCTTGAATTTTTCGATAAACTTCTCATATCCTCTTTCAATGTGGTAAATCTCTGCAATCTCAGTAGTTCCTTCTGCAACCAGCCCTGCCAGTACCATTGCTGCACCGGCTCTAAGGTCTGTAGCTATAACCTGAGCGCCTTCCAGATTTTTGCCGCCGTTTATTA
>JAQXLM010000057.1 GCA_029012125.1 Eubacteriaceae bacterium
CTGCAGCTCTATGTATTGCACCATCAACGCCCCCTCCCCCAAGCAAGGAGGTGTTTGCAGCATTTACGACAGCATCCACCTTAAGGGTTGTTATGTCCGCGAGCTGAACATTTATATTAAACCAGGGCAAATCCCGCGAAAGTTTTATTCCTGATTCCAGGCTCCTTATATCATCTCTCACCTGCATCAGAACATATCCAAGTAGATTTCTGCCACACCACTTATGAGGATATTGTACTCTTGCATCAGCTTTGTCCATGCCGATACCCCACTTTCGGTCATTTAAAGCACACTCTGCAAGAACATCATCTCCCGTATCGAGCAGTATCTGTTTTAAATCCCTGTTTTGCATAAACTTTTCCATCAGACCTTTTCTCATAATTCTTCTGCACGCAAAATCCCATTCCCGGTCATCGTATTCAGGAATCTGCGTTCTACCCAGACGTTTAATCTCTGCCTGACTTCTTTCCTGCATTATCTTTTGTGCAGTTTCCTCAGCATTGAAAAGCAAAGCCTTCTGCTCCATCATGTACTGTTCTCCACACCGGTAGGTTTTTCCGTCAACAACAAAGTCACTTTCGTACCAGTTGCTGAAGCATCCGTATTCATCCCTATAGTCATAAAAGCCAATTACCTTCATCTCTGTCACCTCTATTCATTATTTATAGCATTAAATATCGAAGGAGCTACGGTGTTCCATAAAAAAATCATACAGCTTTCTAATATTTGGCAGGTCAGTCCATCTGCAAACCATGCCTTCCTCATCCATATTGTAAATCCTTGCTCCCGGAATAGAAAGCAAATATGGCGAGTGAGTCGCAATGACAAACTGGCAGCCGTAGAATCGTGCAGAATCCAAAATGAATTTTCCCAGCTTTTCCTGATTACCTGCTGACAGGCTGTTCTCAGGCTCGTCCAAAAGGTACAGACTGTTTTCAGTAATCTTCTCCATAAAATACCTTAAGCCTGTCTCTCCGTTTGACTGTTCTCTAATGTTTCCCATCACATTTTTTCTCACGAATTTGGACTGAGTCAATCTCTTGGCATCATTGCTCTTCACCAGCTTGTCATAATCATTAAGAGAGGTCATTCTAAAGCTGCTGTACTTCAGAGAAACAGCCTCCTCAATTAATTCATCTCTCCTGATATCAATTCCTCCGTTAAGAGCTCGTATATTCATCATATAATCAAAAACATCATCGCTGGTTATTATGGAACTGCCTTCGGGAATTCTACTTGCATAAAAGGAACAACATCTCAGATAATCCTCGTAGAAATTACTGCGATTATACAGTGAATCTCGTTCAAGACCCAGCTTTTCTCCTATGACGTTCAATGCAGTACTCTTTCCGGAGCCGTTTTCTCCATATAATATAGTTATTGCATCAAAGTCCATATATTTTATATTCCTTGTCGCCATAATTCTAAAAGGATAAAAAGTATCATAACATGTACGCCTTATTTCACTAAGAAAAAGATCTTCCTCTGCTATATCGGGAAATTCAAAAGACTTAAGATATATATCAGAGTTACTGCTGTAGTACTGTTTGCTCATAGGCTTGTCCCTCCTTTGATGATATGATACACCGTTAACAGGGAAAGAATCTACACAGTGCCGAATCAATTGTAGTTTATGTTCTAGCTCAGCCTCGTAAAGTCTTTCCCTTTATTAAAAAAACAAGGTCGCCGGTGAGACGACCCTAAATATGTGGTTTTTGATAGCATTATGTCTCCCTACAGTATAGTAAACTGATATGGAATTTCGAACTCCCGGCCATTTCTGGCATTTTCGTACTTTGTCTCCAGGCGCCTGATACCCTCAGAATCGCCTGGGAAATATCGCTCCAGTTTGTTGAGAGCGTCTGCATAGTATGGAGCAGCTTCCAAGGGTTTTCCGTCTTTTACCATGGCATTTCCAAGCAGCTCGTGAATCATAATCGTATCCTTATTGTCTCCGTGAAGCTCTCTGCAATATGTCAGTAGATCTTCGTACATTTCCTTTGCCTTATCGATATCTCCCTTTTCCAGAAATACATTTGCAAGTGCGATCCTTACGTACATTATGGATGTGGTAGTGGAAAGCTGTGGTATTTTTTCTATCTGTTCATTCAGTATTTCAATGGCCCTGTCAAGTTCACCCCTGCTTCCGTATATTACAGCTAATGCGGATTTAATAATGCAGGCATCCAGTTTCGCCCGGTGAGCCGGTGTCTGGTCAGAGTCCAAAAGTGGTTTGTCCTGTATGTCGGCGGCGATAATCCTGTTACAAACCTCCAATGCTTCCAGATAGCCTTTTTCAGCACGTTCAATGTCTCCAATCATCTGATCGCTTCTTGCCACCTTAAAGAATGCTGTAACCTTGGTAATGTTATCCTCGTCACTGCGTAGCATTATCTCTTTACCCTTTTCATACCATGGTCTGGCTTTTTCCTCTAACTGCTGGTTATGGAAAACTGCTGCTACACGTGTTGCCTGATATGCTGTAGTTTCACTATATTGACCATACTCTTTCACGCAGGATTCATACAGCCATATCGATGCTTTCTCAGAAATGTCAAAATGATTCATTACCCATGCAAAGGAAGCAAAAATCTCAAACTCTTTCCGGTATTTAATATTCGGCTCAGGAAATACTCGCAGAACTGCCAGTACAGCACTTTCCAGATAAATATTAAACTCGTAGCTGTTATCCCATCCGCAGGAATTGCCGACTTTTGTTGATAGCATATGTACATAAGGCATGCAGAACTCAAGGGAAAACTCCTCCTGCTCCTTAGTAAGCTCGCGGACGAGCATGTGTATACGAAGCATATTTGCTTCCATATCCTCCTGTATCCAGTTCAAAGCAATCAGCTTGTGGATATCCTCAAAATCATCTACCTCTGCCAGCTCCATAAACAAATCTGTATCGATGCCCTCAATAGGTGAGCAGGCCATGTAGCATAAAATTCTCTTTTCAGTTTCAGACAGTTTTGTAAAATCATAAAGCATGCGAATATAGTCTACCGCTGTTTTCTTCTCGCCTGCATTTCTGGAAAAAGTGCTTCTTGTATGATATTTCAGCCCCTCATTTGACAGCAACTCATACATTTTCTTTGGCGTAATATGACCTGCTTTCATCTGAGATGCTGTCAGGCTTACCGCGTATGTGTGTGAATCAAGAATTCTAATAATCTGAAGTGCCTTTTCTCTATCCTCGGGCTTAAGGTATCTATGATCCATCCGTTCCATCAAAGGCAGCAAAACAGTCTCCGAGTCCATGGTTTCCACATGTACTGTATAGTATCCCAGTTCTTCAAAATTCACTCGAGAAGTAATTATTTTGTCACAAGGCAATTCTAAAATGTCTAACAGATGTTCATCTTCTTCCACATCAAAGTTATCTATTATAAGCAATGTGTCTGACCCCACAACTGAACGCAGCACTTCCATCTTTCGCAAATAATAGTTTTCCACAGACTCGCTCTGTCCGGCATTTACAGCTCCACGGCTACAGCCCTTTATTACAATAGCTCTGTCATCAGTAACCAGATCCATAAGGCTCGTCTGATATGATGCCATTACAACAGTTTTGTATTCATCTTTATATTCTTTGGCATAAGCTCTGGCAATCTCACTTTTACCGATACCTCCCATGCCTGTCAGGAACACAGTGTTGTTTCCTTCGGATAAAACGCTATGAATCTGTCTCAGCTCTGCATCTCGTCCTGTGAACTCAGCCCTCGGTGACAACTTTTGTCCAACAAGTTCAATTTTACCATAGTTTATATTCCCATGGGTCATTCCGCCCTGAAGGGCGTCTTTTACTCTGGATACCAGATCGCGAAGGCGCATTTCCATAGGAGGAATTACAGCACTGATCCACTGAAAGGGTGCAAGGTGATATTCCATTTTGCGCTCCATCTTTATATCCTCCAGCATGAAAGGGAATATATACTGACTATATCTCGTAGCAAGCGTTACTTCCTTTAACACCTCATTAGAGTCAACAGAGTTATGTGTAAGTACAATAACAAACCCCCTCGCCTGTTCCAGTGCCTCTACAATCTTGCCTGCCCAATCTGTACCATTAAGCTCCTTACTAGCCAGAAAACAATTAAACCCCTCGTTTTGCAGGCGCATGTAAATTTCTTCAGCAATATCATAGTCTTTCGAATTGTAACTTATAAAAATATCATACACAATTAAAACCCTCTCTCTGATTTTAGAATGTCAATTCGAGTATCTCTCACAGCTTACTCTGCTCATAATTAACCTGTACTCTGCAAGTAGTTTACCACATTAAAAACTACTTTTCAAATGAATACCCTTCCAGGTTCAAGTCCTCTCCTTTTCTTTTCCACGTAAAAAGGACACCCTCTTGGATGTCCTTTTCGTGGTGCGTGATGAGGGACTGTCGCCTGCTTCGCTTTATCTCGCAGGCTGTCTCCTCGTCTCCTCATCAGTCGACTTCGGACCGCTCGCTACTCGACAGTCCTTTGGGACTGTCTCCCTTCACGCTCTCGCCCTTCCGGGTTCAAGTCCTTTCCTTTTCCATGCCACGTAAAAAGGACACCCTTCGGATGTCCTTTTCGTGGTGCGCGATGAGGGACTTGAACCCCCACGGTCGCCCGCCAGAACCTAAATCTGGTGCGTCTGCCAATTCCGCCAATCGCGCTTATCTGGTGACTCCACCGAGAATCGAACTCGGGTTACCGCCGTGAAAGGGCGGTGTCTTGACCGCTTGACCATGGAGCCATATACAGAAAACCGGCAACGTCCTACTTTCCCAGGCAGCTTCCCACCAAGTATCATCGGCGCTAAGGAGCTTAACTTCTGTGTTCGAGATGGGTACAGGTGTGTCCTCCTTGCTATTGTCACCGGATTTCTCTACCTTTAAAAACTTG
>JAQXLM010000058.1 GCA_029012125.1 Eubacteriaceae bacterium
CTGATCAATCCTGCCAGAACCGTTCTGTTTCTGGACGGCTCCTTAACAGATCTGCCCAGTGAGGTTACTATGCAGACAGGTGCCTCGTATCCCGGTTTCAGACGGTTAAAGGCATCATTATTAGAGCTGACAAACGGGTTGATTACCTCGTAGTTCTTCAGAAGTCCCATCAGTGCCCCGTAACCCAGAGGATTCATATAGTCTTCATTAAAGTCTTTTGGAGAAAACATACTTACTACTTTGCCTGATTTCAACTTGGCCGCAAGCCCAAGGTGTGTATGCTCCCCGCTTCCGGCTACGCCTTCAAAAGGCTTTGCCATAAAGGTTACATCAAGTCCGTGTTCTGCGAATATGTCGCGAACTACGTACTTAACCTGATTTTCGTTATCTGCAGCCTGCATCGCGTTGGAGTATTTCCAGTCGATTTCCAGTTGCTCCATAACATGGTCATAATGCCCGGAGTTTCTCATCTTTGCTCTTACTCCGCCTACTTCCTTATGACCCATTTCAACTTCAAAACCATATTTGTCCAGCACCAGAAGTGTCTCTTCCAGAGCCGTTCTTACGTCTCCTGTAGTTCTCTTCCAGTACTGTTCCTTCAGAGTCTGCGCTGTAAAAAGCTGCTCTCTGTCTCCCTTATCATCAGGAGTTTTTACCCAGAATTCAAGTTCTGTGGCGCTTGTTATAATAAATTTCTCAATTTCATCTACAGAATCGATGCCTGCCATGTGCTTGAACACATATGGATGCTCTCCCAGTTCCTTCTTAAGTTCTGTCTGGAAATACTCAAGAGCATCTCTGAGTACGGCTCTGGAGCCGCACTCAAAGGTGTCATTGTGAACAAGGAATGATGGGATTCTCAAGGTTCCGCATGGAAGTCCGGTCTTGTAGTCTCTATACTGGAAGTTGTAGTCAACGTACCAGTTTGCATCCAGGTCCGGAATGATGTCAACCTTGGCATTGTTTAATCTGGCAATCTTAGGTAAAGCCACGCTGGATCCGTCAGTCTGAACACCATTTTGCAGTACTTTGTCGATGTCTTCTATGAACAGCTTCACCGGTATTTTTTCATCAGTATCGTGTCCGCCCATGTCGATTCCCACGAGTGATACGAATTGAACCTCCGGATGTTCTTCCAGTGTTCTAATAATTTCCTCCGGTGAATGCTTATCAGCCGGTATTCTAAACAACATTTTATCTAAATCGTAACCCAGCATGTTTTCCCTCCTTGTTTGTTACTGTTATGAAATTTGCATTAACGAATTAATCTTTGATATACGTCAGTAATCTTTGATAACTTACTGTAACTTGTTGATAGCTGTCTCAACCTGATCCATATACTTGCCGTATGCTGCCCAGTCTCCGTCCTTCAAGGCTGCCTGAGCTTTATCAAAGGCGTCTGCGGCCTGTTTGATCCATTCTTCAGTGCTGGTTGGCTCGCCGGATGCTTCTCCGCCCTCTGAGGTGCTTTCATCATCACCCATGCCGGTGTCGCTTCCGAACAGTGATTCAAGGGCCTTGGACAGAGTTGGTTCGTATGCAATCTTATCATTGTATGCTACGATAACTCTCTTAACTTCCGGAATTGCGGAGTTTGCAGCTTCCAGATAGATTGGTTCAACGTAAAGCAGTGATGATTCGATAGGAATTACGAACAGATTACCTCTCTTGTAGGTTGTTCCCTGCTGACTCCACAGTGAGAAGTCCTTGGAAATCTCTGTGTTCTGGTTGATCTGTGCTTCTATCTGCATTGGACCGTAAACAGTCTTGCTCTTAGGCAGAGTATACAGAATCAGTTCACCGTAGTGCTCTCCGTCGTTTCTTGCCACCATCAAAGCAGTCATGTTCTGTTTTGACTGTGGTGTGAACGGTACGGAGTTGATGAATTCCGCTTCCTTTTCTCCAGGAAGTTTAACGATGTAGTAGTTGGATTCCATCAGCTTCTGTTCTGTTCCGTATATTTCGTTAGAGATATCCCAAACGTCTTCGTTCTGGTAGAATACCTTAACGTCGTTCATGTGGTAACGTCCGTAAACGCCGGCCTGAATATTGAACAGTGTGTTAGGGTATCTGATATGTGCTCTTAATTCCTCAGGCATCTTATCAGCAGACTTAAACAGCTTAGGATAAATCTTCTGGAATGTGTTTGCAATAGGATCCTTTTCATCAACAATGTAGAAGTTTACATCTCCATTATATGCGTCAACAACTACCTTTACAGAGTTTCTGATGTAGTTTGTTCCACCCATTTCACCTGTGTAAGGTTCTGAGTAAGGATAGTATGAGCTTGTTGTATAAGCGTCTACCATCCAGTAAATCTTACCGTCCGCAACTACTGTATAAGGATCTCCTTCATAGCTCAGGTAAGGCATGATCTTTCTTACTCTCTGCATTACGTTTCTGTTGATGATAATCTTGGAATCGCTCTTCAGATTTGATGAAACCAGAATCTTCAGACTGCCTTCTCTGATACTGAACATCACCTTGTTCAGAAGGTTAAGCTTGATACCTGCGTTTCCTTCATACTGAGTGTACTTGTTGGAATCACCGTCAGGATAGTCAAATTCATCTTCGCTGGTGTTAACCATGATGTAGTCGTTTGAAAGCTCACCGAAGTAGATTTCTGGTCTGTCAATCTGAATTTCATCTATTGTGGATTCAGGAGGAATATTTCCGATAAGCACATCCGGCTGACCGCTTGATGTAACCTGGTCTACTCTTGAAAGTGCAACACCGTAACCATGAGTGTACTTCAGATGTCTGTTCAGCCATGTATCCTGAATCTTTCCTTCATCGATTTCTCTGGCAGCAAGATATGTCTGTGTATACTTGCCGTTAATCATATATCTGTCTACATCCACATCATTGAACTTGTAGTATTTTCTGATACTCTGAGTCTGATTATAGAAAGTGTTTACAGGCTCGTAGTCGTTGATACGAATGTTCTTGATTGTTTCTGAGTTTTCTTTAATATCCTTGCCGGAAAGCTTGTTGTCAGCGGCAAAGCTCTTTACGGATACATCGTCAAGCTGATATGCATACTGAGTGTATTCGATATTTCTTTCCAGATATTTGGATTCCTTATTGATTTCGTCAGGAGCAACGATAAAGCTCTGAACAAGCAGGCTTGCACCGATACCAACTGCTCCGATTACGATCATAATTGCAGGAATGCGTAAAATCTTTCTGAACTCTTTCTTTCTCACATGATGAGTTACCGTAACCGCTCCCACCAGTGCCAGAACCATCAGAATTCTGTAAACCCAAAGTGTAATGTTTACATCAGTGAATCCTGCGCCGTAAACAGCTCCTGTATGTGCGTGGAGCAGATCGAACTGCTTCAGCAGGAAGTTAATAGCTATCATTACGAAGAAAATAATGCCCAGAACTGTAAGCTGACCACTTGCAATATGAAGAAGCTGAGTGAAGTTGCTGTCGTCAAACTGCTTTCTCTTAGGTCTCTGCTTGTGCTGAGAAGCTTTTCCAAAGGAGCCGAACATTTTGCTCATGTTGTCTCCCATGTTTCCGCCCATTCCCTGGAATGGATTAGATCCCCCTGTATATCTTTCCTCTCCATCATCATATGCTTCAGCCTCAGGAACCTCTTCTTCACGGAAGAAATCAGGGCTGTGCATTGTAAGCAGTATTGTGTAGTAGACTACTGTAATAAGAACTACCAGAATGACTGCTCCCAGGAACATTTCATTTAACTGCTTCAGGAATTCCAATTTAAAAACATAGAACGAAATGTCCAGATTGAAAATCGGATCTGTAACATCAAAGTCTGTGCTGTTTGTAAACTGCAGTATGTTGAACCACAGCGTTGTAATAGCATAGAAAGATGCCACTGCTCCGGAAACAATTGAAATCAGCCATGTAAGTCTATTCAGCTTTTTCATGTCAGTTGCTTCAGTAGAAGTTATCTTCTTGAAGTAACCCTTCTTCAAAAGCTTCAGATACATGTAAATAAGCAGCGTCAAAACTACAAATACCGGTATGCCGAATTTCAATTCGGTAAACAGTTTAGTAAAGAATACGCTTACGTATCCAACTTCCTTAAACCATAACCAGTCTGTAATAAAATTGATTAATAGCAGGAATGCTCCCAGTATTAATACCAGAATCAGCAATACCATACTGATTTTCTGTTGCCCGCGGGCTTTAGATTTGTTCAATTTAATACCTCCTTAGAATATCAAAGCGTTTTCATGTCGGATATCTTTATGATTTCATTGTCCGGCTCCAGGTATACTATCTGCTGCTCTTTTATCTTTTCTGAGTCAGCAGTGCTCACTTTGGTCACGGCAGTCATGACATAGAAACCCTTTCCATCAGACCTTATTTCGCCTATTCTCAACTCTTCTATGCTGTACGCTACATCCTCATCCGTTTCCAGTGCAGCAATCTCACTGTAGAAATCCGATGTGCTGTCTATGTACAGAAGAATATCGTCGCTGTTGTCATCCATCTTGTCTACCCATGCTGAGTAAAACTGAACAAGTGTACCTACTAAACCTTCGTAGTAGGTCACTTCATTTCCGTTTTCATCGGTAAACCATGGCTCATCCTTGTATGTATATCCGTTGCCCAGGTTTTCAAAGCCGTAATCGTTGCCTTCCTCAAACTTCAGGGTAGCATCTGATCTGACTGAGGATATGTTTTTATTAAACTCCAGGCCTTTGGTAATTGCCTTCTCCAGACTGGCAGCCATTATTTCATCATCTGTCTGTGCTTCAGCTACGTCATCTTTGTTTATCAGACTGAGAATCCTGCCGTATCCTTCGTTAATTTTCTGTGCTACGGCTGAATCCGGCAGAAAGTACTGTATTCCTATTATTCCTACCTGCAGGAGAAGTATAACGCATAGGATTATTCCTATTACTTTTAGACATCCGCCTTTTTCCGAGTTCTCGTCATCATCATCGTCATCAGAATTAAAGACATCGCTAAAAGTAAGTTTCCGTTCATCTTTTTCTTCCGTCTCTCTTCTGTCCGTCTCGGCTTTGGCATCTTCTGTTTTGAATGCGGCCGTGGAATTTCCTGCTTCGGAATCGTCTGAGGGTGCTTCCCCTGAGGGGGGTAACTCCTTTTCTGCCTGAGGTTGTTTCCCGGATTCCTCCTCTGCCTTCTCTGATTCAGGCACTTCTTGTATGACATACACTCCCTGTGGTGTGGCTGCCCACTGCACTCCCACAAACACAGGCGCTCCGTCCTCAGCTTTTTCAGGTGTGGCTGTGATTTCCGTCTCAGCCTTACCCATGGCCAGTAGATCATCCAGTTTCGGAACCTTTTCTTCCGTCCTGTTCATTTCCTCAAGACGTTTGTATTCCTGATCCAGCAAAGCCTGCAATTCCGATCTTTTCTTGTTATATGTGTAAAACTTGTCTATGTTTTCTGCTCCGGCTCTGTTCTTTACAACAGCGATTGTCTGTCCTGCTTCTTCTGCAGGCTCAGGTTTTTTGAACATCATTTCTCCGAAGAGTTCTTCTTCCAAGGTCTTTTCCTTTTCCTCCGGCAATTCGTCTGCCAATGTATCTTCGGTGTCCTGACCAGCCTTGTCTGTCAGGATTTCCCCGGCCTCTTTGACAGTCTCTGTCTCTTCTGCTGCCGTTACGGAACCGCTTATGGCTGTATCTTCCCCGGCCGCTTCTTCATCGACTGTACCTTCCCCGGCCGCTTCTTCATCGGCTGTCTCTGACTCAGAATACTTGTCAGACTTTTCTGACTTGGCCTCCTCATCGTGGAAATGGTATATCTTCCTCTGATTTTCCTCTATTACTGCGGACCAGTTAAAATCCACATCCTCAGTTTTCTTGTTTGCAGTCGGAAATCCCTCCAGATTCCAGTCAAAGGTTTCTCTCTCAACGGGTTTTCTCGGAGTTTCTCTTTTCTCAAAACCCTTGTGTTCCTCATTGTCCTTCATAAATGCGGGAACAAATGGCTCGGATTCACGCTCCACTTTCTGACCGCAATTACTGCAGTATTTGTCATTGGGACCAAGGAATTTTCCACAATTCTTACAAAACATTTTTCCCTCCTGATTGCTATTGTTTTATCTGTTCTTTCAGTTCTTCCAGAGTATATTTCCTTCCGTTCTTTGCAACTGACCAGTCTCGGCTCTCAAACTTTACGCTTGCAACCTCTGCGCTGTCGTCTTTCTGCTCTGCCGTTGCAAGGTTCCGGCTATCATCCTGCTTATTCTCAGGTTGCTCGTCCTGCTTACGGTCGACAGTTTCACAGTTACATTGAGTCTCCGTATTTGGGGCTGTCCCCAAATTTGGCTCTGTTTCTTGCCCCTGGGCTGCTCTGCAGTTTGGCTCTGTTTCTTGCCCCTGGGCTGCTCTGCAGTTTGCTTCCGCAAGTCCGGCATATCCTGTTTGGTTCAAAGCCTCTTCAGCTGTATTTGCCACAGCCTTTATCACGTCCGGAATACCGGCCTCTGCCTTCTCCGAGCCCTGTCGTATATTTCTGTTATCTATGTATATTACCTCTTTCCCTTCACCGCTTTTGCACTTGCTCATTTCCTTAACAGTGCTGTTAATATCGGTAACGGTCTTGTCTATGTTACTGATGAGTTCGTCTCTTCTGCGCCGTGCGGACGCTGCCTTACCAAGAACTACAATGGCAACAATCACTGCGATAACTACCAGGATGCCTTCGATCATTTTCTGATTATTAAGAATGAAATATGCCAGTTCACCTACTGTGTTCATGAGATACTCCCCCTAATTATAGTCATTCTATTATACAATATTTCGCCGTCAATAGCAAACCCAAAACCCTTATTTTTTCCGTTATTCTAACAAAAGAACAAGCAGGTGAGACCCTGCTTGTTCCAACTGTTTTCCAGATGAGCAAAACTGACTTTACTATTTGTTGTTATTATTGTTCTGGTTCTTCTGATTGTTGCTATTTTTCTGATTCTTGTTCTTGTTATTGTTGTTCTGGCTCTTCTGATTCTGGTTCTTTTGATTATTGTTTTTGTTCTGATTTTCCATTTTCATTTCCCCCTTTTTACTTATTGTGCTCTCGAAAAAAGGTTTTATGTTTGGGAAATTTTTGTTTCTTGTTTTGTTATTTATTTTGATAGAGAAAGCACCATTGGAATGTGAGGGATTCCGTCTTCCAGGAACTCTTCTCCGTCTTGCCTGAAGCCTGAATCTTCGTAAAATTTTCGCGCATATGACTGGGCTTCAAGTTTTATGGCGGTTGCACCCATTTGGTTTTTAGCAAAATCTATAGCACCCCTGAGGAGGATTCTTCCCAGCCCGGATCGTCTTTCTGTGGAGATTACACGGCCAATGCCTACCTCATCAAAAGCCACTCCTTTTTCAAGAATCCTGAGATAAGCTTTTGTCTTATTTCCTTCCTTCAGAAAAACGTGATATGCATTTCTGTCCAGTTCGTCCACTTCCTGATACGGACACTGCTGCTCAACAATAAAAACCGACACTCTCATTATGTACATGTCCAGGATTTCGTCCGGCGTCATTTCATTTAGTTTTTTTACAACCAGTTCCATGGATTTCGCTTCCTTTCTATTACTATTGTTCCTATTTTATCACATTATTATTATACATTACAATATGAGGTGAGGTTTGGGATATATTTGTTTTAAGAGCAGGACGGATTTCCGTCGGGTGCCGCATAGCTTAAAATAACAAGCCTTTTGCGGCACGAAACGCCTCAAAGTTAAAAGAAATGACGTGCCCCCAAAAAAGTAGAGTTGAAAACATCTTTATTGCCCCTGCTGATAGTATTCTGCAGGAGTCATATAGTTGAATGTTTCGTGCGGTCTTTCTCTTGGATAGAAATGCCATACGTATTCATATACATCTCTTT
>JAQXLM010000059.1 GCA_029012125.1 Eubacteriaceae bacterium
GGAGGAGATGGAGGAAAAGGCGGAGACGTTATTTTCCAGGCTGACAGAAACCTTAGAACTCTTATGGACTTTAGATATAAGAGAAAGTATGAGGCTGAAGATGGCCAAAACGGCATGAAGAAAAAGAGATATGGAAAAAACGGCGAAAATCTGGTAATTAAAGTACCGATGGGAACTGTAGTAATAGATGAAGAATCAGGCCTGGTTATGAAAGACCTGGTGGAAGACGGAGAAAGCTTCGTTGCTGCCAAAGGCGGAAAAGGCGGAAAAGGCAATGTACACTTTAAGAATTCCGTTAGACAGGCTCCAAACTTTGCGGAAGCAGGAGGGTTTGCCAAAGAAAGAAACGTTATTCTTGAATTAAAGATGATTGCGGATGTAGGACTTGTAGGCTTCCCAAATGTTGGTAAATCAAGCCTGCTTGCTACAGCAACAAGTGCACAGCCTAAGATAGAAAACTATCACTTTACTACCATTGATCCCAATCTGGGAGTTGTTCAGATTTATGATTCCAGCTTTGTGATGGCAGATATAGCTGGAATTATCGAAGGAGCACATCAGGGGTTGGGCCTTGGCCTTAAATTCCTGAAACACATCGAAAGAACAAAAGTTCTTATTCATGTAGTTGATGTGTCAGGAAGTGAAGGCAGAGACCCCATTGAAGACTTTGATAAAATCAACAATGAGTTACTGATGTACAGTGAAAAGGTTGCCAAGAAACCTATGCTTGTTGCTGCAAACAAAATGGACATGATGGATGAAGATGATCCCCAATATATCGCTTTCAAAGAATATGTGGAGGAAAAAGGATACAGAGTATTTCCGATTTGTGCTCCTATTAACCTTGGCGTCCATGAGCTGTTGTCAGCTACTCTGGAAGAACTGCAGAAGGCTGCATTGAATCAGGATGAAGAAGATGATTATCAGTATTTTGATTTCGAAAATGAGGACAATGATCCTGATTACAAAGAAGTTTATGCTGAGAAGGAAGGCAATCACTATATTGTATACGGCAAACAGCTTCGAAAAATCTTTGATTCAACCAATTTCAACGATATGGGTTCCTTGAGATACCTGTACAAATATATGGAGAAAAAGGGAGCCATAGATAAGCTTCTGGAACTTGGACTTGAAGAAGGAGACACCATAAAGGTATTTGATTATGAATTCGAATACTGGGATGAGTTCGATTTTTAGTCCCGGTAGAACTAAATTAAATGTATAGAAACCACCTCTGTATAATATTTTTATTGTATAGAGGTGATTTTATGAACTGGAAAAAGATCAGAATTCAGATATGTATATGTGTTGTATTATGCTTTGTGATATTTTTTGCGGGGAAATCTGACAACGAGAGGGTGGCGAACATATATCAAAGCTTTATGGCTATGGCGGGACATAATGTGACATCTGAGGAGTTTGCTGTGTTCAGGCAGGAATGTCTAGAAAAAGTACAGATTGTACCGGCTCGTTTAACATCTGCCGTAATCAGAGCTAACAAAGAATCCAGATACGGAGAACCTGTAGATGAAAGCTCTGAAGGCCAATTTAAACAGGTTCATGCCGTTGCAGGGGGAATGGTCCTCCAAGTTGGGAAAAGCCACGAAAAGGGCATTTTTGCGGTTGTGAGGCATGAGGATGCGGTATCTACCTATGGACAGCTTGATAGTATAAACGTTGTGCCTAACGAAAGGATACAGCGTGGTGAAATCATAGGAACATATGATACATTATGTGGTAAGGAATTTTTCTATGAACTGACACCAAATCTATGATATACTGTTGGAGGAAAGTTGGTGAATTATGAATAGAAGAATAAGTCGCCATGAGTGCGCTGAATTATTTAAGAAATACAATACACCGGCCCATGTCATAGGACATTGTAAGGCTGTCAGTTTTGTTGCCACAACAATAACGGGAAAGCTAAACGAACACGGCTTCAACTTTGATATTGCTCTCGTCGAAGGAGCTGCTCTGGCTCATGATGTTGCCAGAACCAGCGACAGACATGACCTGGTGGGTGCACAGATATTACGGGAACACGGCTTTGCTGATGAAGCGGATATAATCGAACTGCATATGATATATAAGCTGAATTCATTTGAAAACCTTACTGAGACGGATCTTGTCTGCCTGGGTGACAGACTTGTAATAGAGGATAACTATGTGGGTCTGGACAAGAGAATGGAATATGTGATAAACAAGGTTCCAAAGGACAAACCTGAGATTGTTGAGATGCTACTAAAGAAAAAAGAAGAGGATCGAATAATGCTGAATAAAATAGAAGAAACAATAGGACAGACTATAGACAGCTTGTTTACTGTCAATCTGGATAACCTGTTGAAACGTGTGGAAAAGCCGGCAAGGTACATAGGCAGTGAAAACAATATTGCCCGAAAGTATCCGGGTGATGTAAAGACAAGATTTGCATTTGCTTTTCCTGATTTGTATGAAATAGGGATGTCTTACATGGGTCTGCAGATCTTATATCATAATCTTAATAAGGAAGAAGACATTTACTGTGAAAGAGTATTTGCACCTGCAGTCGACATGGAACAGCTTATGAGAGCTAATAATGTTCCACTGTATACACTTGAGACAAAGACTCCTGTAAAGGAGATGGACTTTTTTGGATTTACTCTTCAGTACGAAATGTCATTTACCAACATCTTAAACATGCTGGAACTTGCCGGAATACCTCTTTTATCAAAGGATAGAAGTGAGAGTGACCCAATTATAATTGCGGGAGGCCCATGTGCGTATAACCCTGAACCAATAGCTGATTTTGTAGATATTTTTATGATTGGTGACGGTGAAATCAGCCTTCCGAGGTTACTGAAAAAATACGGGGAAGCAAAGGAGAGAGGGGTTTCCAAGGCTGAGTTCTACAAGGAGATTGCCTGTGATACAGGAGTGTACATCCCTTCATTCTACGATGTAATCTATAATGAAGACGGCACGGTTAAGGAATACAAAAAGAATTTTTCCGGTGCTCCGGACAGAGTGGAAAGATGTATTATAGATGATATTGAAAACATAGATTTCCCTGTTGAGCCAATCGTTCCGTTAATTGAAACTGTCCATGACAGATCGGTGGTAGAAACCTTCAGGGGATGTACCAGAGGCTGTCGTTTTTGTCAGGCAGGTATGATCTATCGACCTGTTCGCGAACGATCAAAGGACAAAATCATAGAGCTTGCCAAAAAACAGCTTGCCAACACCGGGCATGAAGAGCTTTCTCTGCTGTCACTTTCTACAAGCGACTATTCTCAGTTTGAACCATTGGCAATAGAGCTGATGCAGGAATGCAAGTCAAGAAATGTCTCCTTGTCACTGCCATCTTTAAGACTGGACACTTTCTCCTTTAATGTTCTTGAAGAAATTCAGGGATATAAGAAGTCAGGATTGACATTTGCACCTGAAGCCGGTACACAGAGACTCAGAGATGTAATCAATAAAGGAATTACAGAAAAAGATATATATGATGCTGTAGAACAGGCAATTGAGCTTGGCTGGAAGCATATAAAGCTTTATTTTATGATAGGCCTTCCTACAGAAACTTACGAAGACCTTGACGGAATAGCCGAGATTGCAAGAAATATTGTTTCAATACACAGAAATTCGGGCAAGGGTGGGCGTTTTAACGTTACTGTAAGCGTTTCCAACTTTGTACCAAAGGCTCACACACCTTTCCAGTGGGCCAGCCAGAACACAACTGAAGAGTTTACTGAGAAACATAATTATCTGCGTGAAAAGCTCAATATGAAAAGCGTCACATTCAACTATCATGATGATGCGGTCAGCACATATGAAGCAGTCTTTGCAAGAGGAGACAGGAGGCTTAGCAGCCTGTTGACAGCAGCTCACGAAGCGGGCTGTAAGCTCGACAGCTGGTCTGAGCACTTTGATAACGCAAAATGGAAAGCAGCAATAGAAAAGTCCGGAACAGATATTGACTTCTATACTACTCGAGAAAGAAGCTTTGACGAAATATTGCCTTGGGATATTATTGATTCATCCGTTACAAAGAAATTCTTTGTTTCTGAGGCCAAAAAGGCTGCCAGAGAGGAGACAACCCATGACTGTCGTTATGGCTGTACAGGATGCGGAATTAACAGAAGAGTAAAGTGCAGTCAGGGAGGTATTTATGAGTAAATATGTTTTAAAATTTGCCAAGATAGGCTATATGAAATATACTTCACATCTGGACATGCTCAGACTCTTCCAGAGAGCATTCAAGAGATGCAGTATTGGTCTTGCACATTCTCAGGGCTTTAATCCTCATCCTAAGATGGGCTTTGCACAGCCACTCTCACTGGGGTATACAGCTACCGGTGAGCTTTTGGAATTTGAATCTGCTGAAGATTTTGTTCCTGCAGACATTAAAGAACAGCTGTGTTCTATAATGCCTGAGGGCATTAAGATTCTATCCTGTTGCAGATTGGATGAATCCATAAAATCATTGGCTGCAACAGTAACAGAAGCGGAATACACTGTGGTTTTCCCGGTAATGCTTAACAGAGAAAAACACGAAAAGCTTTTAACCGAATATCTGGCACAGGACAGCATCAAAGCTTTCAAACGTCAGAAAAAAACAAAGAAAATGGTTGAGGTAGATATAAAGAGTAAAATCAGGAGCATTGAAATTGCAGACAGTGCTCAACTCACACTGAAACTAAGATTAGACTGCGGAAGTGCATCTAATTTAAGCCCTGAACAGGTAATCTCTTCATTTGTTGAATTTGCTAAACTTGATATTCCAAGATATGATATTGAGGTGGAAAGAAATCAAATCACATTTGACAGAAATTTACAATTCTAACTTGACTTCCTCATAGTATATATGTAAAATTATGGAAACAGCCCCCGCGAACTATATTCTATAAACTGGAAGGTGAATTATGAAGGGTTTTGATCTGGACAAAATTAGAGGCGCACTAGAATGTGCCCTTAGTTATTATAAGAATAATGATAAAAAAGTAAAGGCAGCGACAACAGTTATAATACTGATTGTCGCTGTGCTGTTTTTTGCAGGCAATGGTAAAAATCCTGATATTGAGGTAACCGGAACGGAGGATTCTGTTAAAATTGCCGAAGAAACTGAGACAGCGACTACCGCAATGCCTGTATACGTGGATATAAGTGGAGAGGTGAAGTCACCCGGAGTCTATCAGGTTGCTGAGGGAACCAGGCTTTTTGAGGTAATTGAAAAAGCAGGCGGGTTAACAGATAATGCCGGTGTTATGTCAATAAATCAGGCAGAGATAGTTACAGACGGTCAAAAAATAATAATTCCGGATTCTCAGACACAGACCACAAATACAAATTCTTCCGGAATAACCTCTGACGGTCTGATAAACATTAATGTTGCTGATTCCGTAGAGCTTCAGGAAATACCCGGAGTAGGGCCTGCAACCGCATCAAAAATACTTGCATACAGAGAAAGTAACGGCAGCTTTAAGAATAAGGAGGATCTTATGAACGTAAGTGGAATAGGACAGAAAACCTATGACAAAATTAAAGACTTGATAACAGTATAAACTGTATTTTTTAGGCAATAATACTAACGAGGTGAGTATTATGTTTAGCCAAAAGAAAAAATTTCCATGGGGATGGACAGCTGTCATCATAGTATTAATAGCGATAGGAATTCTATTACTCATGAGTGTATTTACAGAAGAAAGCAATTCGCCAAAGGATAACATAGAGCCTTCATATACAACGGATTCAGAAATGGAAGGCACTGCTCAGACAATAGGACCGTCTATGGAACAGCCTGAAGAAGAAAAAAGCAATTCAGAGTCATATTATCTTGTTAAAAACGATAATAATATTATTAAGGTTTATTTTTATGATACTCAAGGCAAATGCACCTTGCTGGAGGAAACCAACATAATGTATGAGATTTTGTCTGAAGTCGATCAGAGCAGATTTGATACAGGTGTTAAATTGTCAAGCCGTGAGGAACTTAATAAACTGATTATGGATTATGAAAGTTAGGTTAAATGATGAAAAACAGGATTTTGAAGTGTCTTGCTTTATTTGTGGCACTGGTAGTATTTATCGCATGTGCGGGGCTTCTCTTTCCGGAGTCATCCGTTATTTCAACTGATTCGGATAAGGTAACATCAAGGAAGGTGCTTGTTCCATGTGGTAATTCTGTGGGAGTCCAGATGGATGTAAAAGGAGCTCTTGTAGTCGGTACAACTCAGGAATGCAACGCTCAAATAGGTGATATGATAGTCGGAGTAAACAATACAAGGGTGAACAGCCCTGAGGAGATTAACAGAATAGTATCCGGCTCAGAGCAGACAGTCAAGATCAAAGCAATCAGAAATGGTGAAACTGTGGAATATGCTGTAACTCCGTATTATGATACTGAAAGCTGCGAATACAAGCTGGGGCTATGGATTAAGGAGAAAATAGCAGGTATTGGAACATTAACCTTCTATGATCCGCGAACCGACAGGTTTGCAGCCTTAGGTCACGGTATTTATGAGCCTGAAACCGGTGCGTTGCTTACAGTTGAAGACGGTAAGCTTTTAAACACACAGGTTGACAACATTGTTATCGGAAGGAAGGGTAATCCGGGCGAAATCGGAGGTACGGTTTTTAACTTTGATAAACCATTGGGAAATCTGATAAAAAACACTCCTTTCGGAATAGTTTGTAATGCTGAAGAGAATGCAGAATTCAGTATGGGTGAACCCATGGTAATTGCTCAGGCTTCGGAAGTGGAAAAAGGTGAAGCATATATACTGACAACCGTAAAGGGTACTAATGTACAGCGTTTCACCATAGAGCTGACGAAAGTAAAGAAACATAAAATGACTAAAATGAAGAGTATTGAATTTCGAGTTACTGACGAAAAGTTACTTGAAAAAAGCGGAGGAATAGTTCAGGGAATGAGCGGCAGTCCGATCATTCAGGATGGAAAGCTGGTCGGCGCGGTGACCCATGTGCTGGTCAATGACCCGACGAGAGGGTATGGGATTTTCATTGAAAATATGCTGGATGCGGTTGATTGAAATGCTCTGATGTGTTAAAATGGGCAAGGTATTCTTTATAGTATATTCATCATAGAATAGAGGGAAAACATGATTACAGAAGAACAGATTAAGAGAATTAACGAGCTTGCCAGAAAGTCCAAAACAGAAGAAGGTTTGACAGATGCCGAAAAAGAAGAACAGCAGTTGCTTCGCAGACAGTATATAGACTCATTCAAAGCTAATCTGAGGGCTGCTCTGGATAATATTGAGATTGTTGATGACCAAAAGAAAAGCTAAGAAACATATGCAAATTGCTAAGGGAAGATTTTTAAAACAAAAAATCTCCCTTTTTATGTGTTTAAATCAATGCGTTTGATGGTATAATAAAATACTGTAGAATTATATCGTAGAGGAGAAATACTTAGATGAGAAAAGTATATTTGGACTATTCAGCAACTACACCTGTAAAGGAAGAAGTTATGAAGGAAATGATTCCGTATTTTACACAAAACTACGGAAATCCATCCAGCCTGTACACTTTAGGGCTTGAGGCAAAGGCAGCTTTGGACAAGGCAAGAGAACAGGTTGCCGGACTTATTAATGCAGCTCCAAAAGAAATATACTTTACCGGCTGCGGAAGCGAAGCAGATAACTGGACACTTTTCGGCGTGGCAGATGCTTTAAAAGATAAAGGAAATCATATTATCACAACTAAGATTGAACATCATGCAATGCTTCATTCATGTGAGTATCTGGAAAAACATGGCTATCAGGTTACATACCTTGATGTTGAACCTGACGGAACAGTAAAGCCTGAAACTCTTGAAGCAGCAATTACAGATAAAACAATTCTTGTGAGCATAATGTTTGTTAATAACGAAGTTGGTACAATAGAACCTATTAAGGAACTTGCTGCTGTAGCGAAAAAACACAAGATTCTGTTCCATACAGACGCTGTTCAGGCTCTTGCAAATGTTCCAATCGATGTTAAAGATTTAGGCGTGGATTTAATGTCAGTGTCAGCTCACAAAATATACGGTCCTAAGGGTGTTGGCGCTTTATATATGAGAAAGGGACTTAGAATCTCCAATTTCATACATGGCGGAGCTCAGGAAATGGGTAAACGTGCCGGAACCGAAAACATGGCAGGAATCGTAGGTTTTGGTAAAGCTGCCGAACTTGCAAAAGATGATCTGGAAAATCACATAAGACATTGCTCAGAATTACGTAATTACCTGATTGAGAGGGTTACATCAGAAATTCCTGACACATTTGTAAACGGAACAATGGAACACAGACATCCGGGAAATGCAAATATTACTTTCAAGTATATTGAAGGAGAATCAATTTTGCTTCTCCTCGATTTCAAGGGAATTTCCGTATCAACAGGTTCAGCTTGTTCATCAAAATCCCTAAAGCCATCACATGTTCTGGAAGCTTTAGGCGTACCTGTTGAGATGATTCATGGTACAGTTAGATTTACTGTGGGAGATTTCACGACGAAAGAAGATATCGATTACGTTGTAGACAGTCTGAAAGAAGTAGTAGAGAAGTTAAGAATGCTTTCACCGGTTAGTGAAGAGAAAGGTTGGTAATAGATATGGGTTTATATAACGATAAAGTAATGGAACATTTCATGAATCCAAGAAACGTTGGAGAGCTTGAAAATCCTGATGGACAGGGTACATACGGCAGTCCCGTATGCGGAGATATGATGCAGATTCAGATTAAAGTAGAAAACGATGTTATAACTGATGCAAAGTTTAAGACTTTCGGTTGTGGCAGCGCAATTGCATCATCAAGCATGGCTACTGAAATGATTATCGGAAAAACTATTGATGATGCTTTATCCGTAACTAATAAGGAAATAATAGATGAATTAGGTGGACTTCCTCCTGTAAAGGTACACTGTTCCGTACTGGCAGACCACGCAATCAAGTGTGCAATCTACGATTATGCACAGAAGAACGGTAAGACTTATGCAGGGCTGGAAGGTTTTGATCCTAACGCTGATGAGGACGATCATGACGAATTTATCGAAGAATAAAGTTGTATTAGGTTTAAGCGGCGGAGTGGACAGCACTACCGCTGCTTTATTATTAAAAGAAAAGGGTTTTCAGGTAACAGGTTATTATTTTGACGCCTTAGGAAATAACGACGAAGGTGCAAGGGCAGCTGCAGCCTTAGCAGACAGGCTTGGTATTGACTTTATAACGGAGGACGTTTCAGATGCTTTCAGCCATATTGTTATCAAAGATTTTTGCAGACAATATGCTTGCGGAAGAACGCCTAACCCGTGTGTCATATGCAATCCAACTGTAAAATTTAAAAGTCTGATTGAAGTAGCGGACAGAATCGGTGCATATTACATTGCAACAGGTCACTATGCGCAGATTTGTCACGATGAGGAGCAGAACGTTTATTATGTCAAAAAGGGTGCAAACGAGAGAAAGGATCAGTCATATATGCTGTACAGGCTGGGTCAGGAGGTTCTTTCCAGAATTATTTTTCCACTTGGAAGCATAGATGATAAAGATAAGACAAGAAATCTGGCAAGAAGCTTCGGTCTGCCAAATGCGGATAATGCTGACAGTCAGGAAATATGCTTTATAGACGAAAGCAAGGAAAGCTATCAGGATTATCTGGCCAGAGCAGGAGTTGAATATAAGTCAGGAAACTTTGTAGATTCAGCCGGCAAGATTCTTGGTCAGCATAAAGGAATACCTTGCTATACCATAGGTCAGAGAAAAGGTCTGGGAATCGCCCTTGGAAAACCTGCATTTGTTACTCGGATTAACGCAGATAAAAACGAAATAACATTAGGCGATAATGAAGAACTGTTCACCCGTACCGTTGTTTCCTCAGACAATGTTTTTGCTGATGGCATAGGTCCTAAGAAAGGTGAACAAATTGAAGTGACTGCCAAGATTCGCTATGCGTCAAAACCTGCCAAGGCAATTCTTACTTGTCTTGAAAACGGAAAAATTCAGACATTCTTTGATGATCCGCAGAGAGCAGCAACTCCGGGACAGTCGATAGTATTCTATAAGGACGATCGTGTACTGGGCGGTGGCTTTATCGACTGAATAATTACTCCCACAGCGACAAATAATAAAGCTGAAAGGAGTGTGTGAGATGAACAGGTTAATTAAAGACGTTACAATGCTTGCAGTCATTGGATCAGTCGGATTGTGCGCATACAAATGTATGTCTGCCGACGATAAGCGGAAGCTTTCAAGAGATGTGAAGAGAACGGTTGAGGATATGGGAGATGTGAAAAAAGACATGTCCAGAATGGCCGGAACAATCAAAGACACTTTCTAACAACAGCGGGACGATAATGTCCCGTTTTTTTGATATACAAGTGATTGGCAAAAATGATATAATGCAGTTATGAACAGAGAACAGATTATAAAGAAAGCAGAAAAAGAATACGATAGATGGCTTGATGCAACAGCAGGCGACAATCAGATTCAAAAGGAACTGAAGGCATTGGCAAATGACAGAGAAAGCCTTATTGATGCCTTCTATTCAGATCTAAGCTTTGGAACTTCAGGAATGAGAGGAATTCTCGGTCCGGGAACCAACCGGATTAACGAATATGTTGTCAGACGTGCCACACAAGGGATTGCAAACTATTTAAACAAGACGGAAACTTCACCCAAGGTTGTAATAGCGTACGACAGCAGAAGGAAATCCTATGAGTTAGCATGGGAAACTGCTCGAGTGCTGTCAGGTAACGGTATCAAAGTCTTTATTACTAAAGAACTTGCCCCGGTACCTTTTCTTTCCTATGCGGTTAAAGAACTGAACTGTAATATGGGAATAATGATAACAGCCAGTCACAATCCCAAGAACTTCAACGGATATAAGGTGTATAACCGGGATGGATATCAGATTGTAGGAGATGTTCCTAAAAACATTCTTAAGGAAATAAACTCTTTGGATTTTTTCCGGGAAATAGCTGCTGACGACAGGCTTATTGAATATGTGCCGGAAGAAACTCATCAAGATTTTTTAGAGACTAACGCATCCGTTTCATTTGCATCCGGCAATTCAATTATACAGGATGGGTTGAAAAAATTATCTGTCGTATACACACCATTAAATGGCGCAGGAAACAAATATGTCAGGGAGGTTCTGAGACGAATAGGCTTTGATAATCTTCACATTGTTGAGAATCAGGAAGAGCCGGATGATGAATTTCCAACATGCCCATTTCCAAATCCTGAAAGATTAGATGCCTTTGACCAGGCATACCGGGTTTTAGACAGGGTAGGCGCTGATATAATTATAGCAACGGACCCAGACTGCGACAGGTTAGGCATTTCATTGTATGATAACGGTGAAAGAGTTCTCCTTACAGGCAGCCAGACAGGAATACTTATGATGGATTTTCTCTGCAATGTAAAAGAAATCAAAGGAAACCCAATGATGATAAAAAGCATTGCCACAGCACCTTTAGCTGAGAAGATTGCGGAAAAGCATCACATTAGAACAAAGAATACCTTAAGCGGATTTAAGTATGTCGGCGAGATTATAACGGATCTTTCCAAAAACAATAAACTGGATGAGTTTTTCTTCGCCTTTGAAGAAAGCAACGGATATCTTCCGGTTCCGTATATTGCTGATAAGGACGGAGTAAGTGCTTCTCTTGCTGCTGTTGAAATGGCTGCATACTATAAATCCCAAGGAAAGACTCTGATTCAAAGACTGAATGAAATCTATGAGGAATACGGTAATTCCATCGATAAAACTGTGGATTACTACTTTGAAGGTCCTTTTGGAAAAGAAATTATGGACCGGATAATGAGTTATTTCAGAACAGAGATACGGGACACCCTGGGAGAGTGTAGAATAAGCTCCAAAACTGATTACCTGGGCGATACAGGGTTACCTAAATCCAATGTTCTTCAGCTGGATTTGGAGGACGAATCACGCATCTTAATTCGACCATCCGGCACAGAGGCAAAGCTTAAGGTATACTATTTCATGCGGCAGCAAACAGACATGCCGGAGGATACTGTTAACAGTATAATTGAACACTTTAAAAACGCCTAAAAACATAGACATTTAGAGCTTTTGATGATATAATATTTGATTATTGCTAATTGTTTCAGGAGGAATTTTTATATATGGAAAAGCTAGGTTTAAATCAGATCAGACAGATGTTCAGAGACTTCTATGTAAGCAAGGATCATTATCCCGGAAAGAGTGCTTCACTTGTACCTCAGAACGACAAATCCTTACTTATCATCAATTCCGGAATGGCACCTCTGAAGCCATATTTTGCCGGAGTGGAGACACCGCCTGCCAAGAGAATGACTACATGTCAGAAATGCATCAGAACAGGCGATATTGATAACGTAGGCATTACTTCAAGACACGGAACATTCTTTGAAATGCTTGGAAACTTCTCTTTCGGAGATTATTTCAAAGAACAGTCACTGAACTGGGGATGGGAGTTCATTACAGAGCATCTTAAAATGCCAAAGGAAAAAATCTGGGCAACAGTTTACGAGGATGATGACGAAGCTGTTGAAATCTGGAAGAAGATCGGTTTGCCTGAGGAAAGAATAGTACGTCTGGGAAAGGATGATAATTTTTGGGAAATCGGGCTTGGACCATGCGGACCTTGTTCAGAAATATACTTTGACAGAGGAGAAGAATACGGATGTGGAAGTCCTAACTGCAAACCCGGCTGTGACTGCGACAGATACCTTGAATTCTGGAATCACGTATTCACTCAGTTCTCCAGAGAGGAGGACGGATCATATAGTAACCTGGAACATCCAAATATCGATACAGGCATGGGTCTTGAAAGAATCGCATGCATTATGCAGGGCGTGGATTCCATCTTTGACATAGACACAATCAGACATATCCTTGACGGAGTAGTTGAAAAATCCGGTGTAAAATATGAAGACGGTGCAGCAAAAACTGATATATCAATCAGAATTATCACAGACCATCTGAGATCTATGGTGTTCATGATTGCTGACCAGATTACACCATCCAACGAAGGAAGAGGATACGTTCTCAGAAGAATAATCAGAAGAGCCTCCAGACATGGAAAACTTTTGGGAATCAAAGATAAATTCCTGGTAGAGCTTTCAAATAAGGTTATCGAGGTATCGGGAGATGCATATCCTGAGCTGGTTGAAAAGAAGGATTATATCCAGACTATAATTGCTAAGGAAGAGGAAAAATTTGCTGCAACTCTGGACCAGGGAAGTGCAATTCTTAAGGAATATGTTGATGAAATGAAGGCAGCCGGTGAGACTGTGCTTTCAGGAGACAGACTGTTCAAGCTGTATGACACATACGGTTTTCCAAGGGAATTAACTGAAGAAATAATTGCAGAAGAAGGCTTCAGTGCAGATGTTGATGGATTTAACAAGTGCATGCAGATTCAGAAGGAAATAGCAAGAGCAGGAAGAAAGGACACTTCAGATGAAGCTTGGAAGGATGCAGTTGCCGTAGATGTTCCTGAAACTGAATTTGTAGGCTATGATACTTTATCATGTGAAGCAAAGGTACTGGCAATATATGCCGGAAGTCCTAAGGATGCAGCACTTGAAGGCGAAAACGCCATTGTTTATCTGGACAGAACACTATTCTATGCAGAAGGTGGCGGTCAGGTGACCGATAAAGGAATTATGTCAACCGATAAATGTCAAATTGAAGTCCTTTCTGTAGAAAAGAGTAAAGGCATTTTTGCTCACAAGGTTGTTGTAAATAAAGGTACTTTATCAGTTGGAGATGTTGTTGATTGTCTGGTTGACAAAGCAAAGAGACATGCTACAGCAAGAAACCACACAGCTACTCAT
The DNA here is from genome assembly GCA_029012125.1 of Eubacteriaceae bacterium. Lineage (GTDB taxonomy): Bacteria > Bacillota > Clostridia > Peptostreptococcales > Anaerovoracaceae > Senimuribacter. The sequence continues at coordinate 13,820 of JAQXLM010000059.1, forward strand.
CTTCTTCAGAAGGCACTGCAGACAGTTGTAGGAAGCCATGTAGAACAGGCCGGTTCAAGTGTTAATGAAAATTCATTAAGATTTGACTTCAGTCACTTCGAAGGTGTAACTAAAGAACAGCTTACTGAAGTAGAAGCTCTGGTTAACGACAAGATTCTTGAGTTCTTACCTGTTGATATTTGCGAAACTTCCATGAAAGAAGCGGAAGCAATGGGTGCTATGGCTCTCTTTGGTGAAAAGTATGGTGACACTGTAAGAGTTGTAAACTGCGGTGGATGGAGTATGGAGCTTTGCGGCGGTACACATGTTTCCAATACCGGACAGATCGGTGCTTTTAAGATTATT
>JAQXLM010000060.1 GCA_029012125.1 Eubacteriaceae bacterium
CGAAAAGGTAATAGACGATATGAAGATGGACATCACCTACGAGCAGATGCTACAGAAGATGTCCGTTGTGAATAAAGACAATACAAGAATCCTGAAAATCACAGTTACAGATCCGGATCCTAAGCTTGCCATGAAAATAACCAACGATTTTGCAAAAGTGGCAAAGAAACAGATATCCGAAATCATGAAGACCGACGAGCCTAACATCGTAGAAAAAGGTATCGTAGATAACAAGCCTGTAAGCCCTAACAAGAAAAAGGAACTGGCAATGGGCTTCATGCTGGGACTGATTCTGGCATGCGCAGTGGTAACAGTGAGATACCTGCTGGACGACACTATCAAAAACGATGAAGACGTTCGCAAATATCTGCAGATGGATACCATCGGAACCATTCCGTACATCGGAGATACAGACAAGGAGAAGACCAGAGTTCACAGAGGACGCAGGTTTTTGAAGAGAAAGCACAGGAGAAGAGAAAGTGGAAAATAAGCTAGTGTTGAAAGAAATCCAGCCTGTCTACGCAATGGTTGAGGCACTTAACGCCCTTAAGACAAATCTGTCCTTCTGCGGAGACGACATCAAGGTTGTTGAAATAACAAGCTGCGGAGAAAACGAAGGAAAGTCCACCGTTTCTTTTCAGCTGGCAAAGTCAGTCGCAGAGGACGGTAAGAAGGTCCTCTTTGTAGACTGTGACATGAGAAAATCAGTAATATCATCATACTTCAGCCTAGAGAGAGGGCAGAAGATAACAGGTCTTTCACATTACCTGTCAGGACAGGCACAGATGGAAGACATAATTTACGCCACAGACCAGGAGGGCTTCCACGTTGTCGTAGCCGGTCCTATGCCACCCAATTCACCGGGCCTGTTAGGCAGCGAGAAGTTCTCCGGTTTGATTAAGGCAAACAAAGAAAAATACGATTTGATAATAATTGACTGCCCTCCAATCGGCATGGTAATCGATGCGGCTGTAATAGCCCAGAGCTGTGACGGCACCTTGCTGCTGATGGAAACAGGAAGAATCACCAGACATGAGGCAATGGACGTGAAGAGACAGCTGGAGATGACAGGCTGTCCACTGCTGGGCGTTGTTTTGAACAAAATCACCAGAGACGACAGCAAATACTATAAAGGATATTATAAAGGCTACTATTCCAAGCACTACGGCAGCGAGCAATAAAGGAGAATGACATGAAAGGAATTGTACTGGCTGCAGGAAAGGGTACGAGACTGTATCCCATGACCCTGCCGGTTTGTAAGCCACTTTTACCGGTATACGATAAACCACTGATTTATTACCCTATATCAGTTTTGATGCAGGCAGGAATAAGAGATATTCTGATCATCATCCCGCCGGGAGACGAGGAAGACTTCCGGGCCCTTCTGGGAGACGGAAGCAAATTCGGACTGAACATTCAGTACAAAGAACAAAAAATACAGAGAGGAATAGCCGACGCATTCATCATCGGAAAGGATTTTATCGGAGAAGATGAGGTGTGTCTGGTACTGGGAGATAACATCTTCCACGCCCAGTTTATGGAACTGGTGCTGAAGGAAGCCGTTGAGAACCTGAAGGGAGCAACGGTTTTCGGATACAAGGTAGACGACCCGAGAGCCTTCGGCGTTGTGGAATTCGACGAGGATGGCAAAGCCATTTCCATAGAGGAAAAGCCGGAGAAGCCAAAGTCTGACTACATAATTCCGGGACTGTATTTCTACGACAATCAGGTTGTGGAAATCGCAGAAAACCTGAAGCCGTCGGCAAGAGGCGAGCTGGAGATTACCGACGTAAACATAGCGTACATGGAGAGAGGCCAACTGGATGTAATCCCTCTGGAAAAGGGACTTATCTGGCTGGACGCAGGAACAGAAGAATCCCTGCTTGAGTCAGCAATGACCATCAAAGCCCTTCAGAAAAGCGGACAGTATGTAGGTTGTCTGGAGGAACACGCATACAGAAATCGATACATTAACAAAGAACAACTGAAGGAACTGATCAAACCACTGACTAAGACCAGATACGGCGAATATCTGGAAAAGCTGATTGACTAAGCATCGAAGGAACTGACTGAAAATGAACGATATCAAAAGAGACAGTAAGGATAATAAGGAGAGAAGATTCAAGCACTGGCATTTTGTGACAGGCTGTCTTATCGCATACGACATTGTAATGATTGCAATGTCATATTTTGCTGCTCTTTTACTTCGGTTTGATTTCAGATATTCCATGATACCGGATGAATATCTGGGAGCATACATCAGATTCATACCAATCTATGTGGTGGTCTGCGTAGGAGTGTTCGTATGGCTGAGGCTGTACCGCAGCATCTGGCGCTTTGCAAGCTATAACGAGCTGATGCGAGTTATCAAAGCTTCCATATACACAGGCATCCTTCATGTAATAGGAATAACCTTGCTGTTTCAGCGAATGCCCGTTTCATATTTTATGATGGGCATCACTCTGCAGTTCGTATTTACCATAGGCATAAGGTTTGCATACAGATTTATCCTTCTGCTTCGTGCCGACAGGTACGGCACCAAGAAAAGAAAGAAAAGAGTTATGTGCATCGGCGGAGGCAAGAGCGGAAGCATGGTTATCAGAGAACTGCACACATCTCAGCATATCAGCGAAGAGCTTTGCTGCATCATAGACGACAACCCTAATAAATGGGGCAGATACATAGAAGGTGTGGAGGTTTTCGGCGGACGAGACCGCATTCTGGAAGCTGTGGAGAAATTCGGCATAGATAAGATATATTTTGCTATCCCTACAGCTACACCCATGGAAAGAAAGGAAATCCTGAATATATGTAAAGAGACAGGCTGTGAGCTGAAGAGTCTGCCAGGACTTTATCAGCTGGCCAAGGGAGATGTTTCCCTGAGCAAGATGAAGGATGTAGATATAGAAGACCTGCTGGGCAGAGATCCGATTA
>JAQXLM010000061.1 GCA_029012125.1 Eubacteriaceae bacterium
TAAGAATGCGGCCGGCAATAGACTGGTTAAGGGTAAGACATACTACTACAAAGTAAGAACTTACAAAGTAATTAATGGAAGGACTTATTTAGGTCCAATGTCAACTGTTAAGTCTATCAAGGCTAAATAATAGAATTGCAGAACACATACACCCCTTGCTTAATTGCACAAGGGGTGTTTTTATTTAAAAAAATGTCGGGGGTATCCAAAAAAGTTTGGGGTTTCTCCAAAAAGGTTTGGGGTCTGGCTTTAGGGCCTGACAGTACCCGAAGTGCTTAACTCCAAAAAAGTTTGGGGGCACGTAAAACTAAAGATTTATATGAAAACAGGAGATATGACCTCGTTGTCAGATCTCCTGTTTTGCTAAAAGGGACTAAATTTCAGTTTTATCGTATTGAATTTTATGCATATCCAAAAGACTTTCCAAGCAGCAGATATATTCAGCCATTTCTTCAAGGATCATATACAGCTGATTTCTGCAGGGGGGATAGATTTATCGTACTTCATGTTCAGAACATCCAATCTTACTTTTCTTTTTGTAAGGGCCACGGGGTTTATCCGTAGGATTTGATACTTCTTCAAGAGTTTTGGGCATGCCAAGTATCGCAGCATTTTCTCTCTGGGAGAACAGAAAACGGTTTCTTAGGTGTGAAAAATTTTGATAGCCTCGTCCGTTTCGCTTCATATCCTTTACGATTCTGTTGAGTGCTTCTGCAGGTCCGTTAGACAAACGTTTTACATGTTCTTCACCTTCCAAATGCCGTTCTACCATGATAAACGAGTTGATAATTGCTTCACGGTGATAAGCAAGGGAGTCTGCGATTTTATGAAACATCGGGTATGGGCAGTTCCGATAATCCTCGATGATGTATCTTAACCGGTCTGCTGCTTCGGAATGTTTTCCACCAAACTGTTTGTTGAAACGGATGTATTTTTCTTTCAACTTCCGCAGTTCAGCCAAATTAGGATCAATATCAAACAGCATGTTTTCAATCTCTGAAATAGTTACATACCTCTTGAGCTTCTTGTTGTATTTAGGTGGCCGGGAATAGTTTACCTCCTCATTGTTTTTTAGTATGAGCCACTGGTATTTTTTGAGCAGATAATATTCCCTGGAAGGTGTAAACTCGATACGGCGGCCTAATTTTTGTTCCAGTGCCTCATGATTTGCCTCATCACGGTCACGGTATCTGCGGACAAGCTTTAGAATATACTTGTGAAGTTCCTGGTTTATCATTTTGACAACGTGAAAAGAATCAATGACTGAAATGGCGTTGGGAAAATACTTATCTACAAAGCCGAGATAAGGCCTGTACATATCTGTAACAAGATATTTCACCCTTGCGCGCTGACTTAATGGCAGGCTGGCAAAGTAGGGTTCTGTTACATCTTCCCTGCGGCTTGGCAGCATATCGATAGGTTCTCCGGATATGAAGTCCTGAATCACCAAAGCGTATTTGCACTTGTAATTGATGTCCGCATGGACTTCATCGATACAGATTGCCTCTGTAAGCTGCCTTTGAGGCATGTCCACATATCTTGCAAACGTGGTGATTGCATGAGTATCAGAGACACGAAATGTTCTGGCAATCTGTGCCGCAGTAAGAGAAGAATCCCTAAACGCATTTACAATCATGAGATCCGTGGCATTGGTAATTCTCCTGTATGGTTCGATGAAACTGAATTCATCATTCATTGAATGCTGGCAGGCTGGGTTACTGCATTTCCAGCGTCTCTGGTTAAGAACAATGGAAAGCTGCATACCATCCTGCATGATTGGATGATTAAGTACTCTCTTGTAAATGCCTTTTGAATGCATTCGATGACTACAGATAGGGCAGTATGTAACCATAAGTTTCTTCTGCAGTGTTACGATTCTCTTACCTTTGCGGATTACTGAACTGACAGTTTCGATATTTGCATCTTTTAAGTCTAAAAAACGTATGATATCATCTTTCATAGACACTCCTTTCTTTCTGTGAATTAGTCCCAAACATATCATAGAAGAAAGGAAAAAAGAGAGCAAATGGTAGTTCTTTACCAAATGCTCTCTTTTCAATTCTGCTTTAAGCCCCTAAAGCCAGACCCCAAACTTCTTGTCTAAAAACCAGACTTTGCTTTAAGACCCTAAAATGTGCCCCCAAAATATTCTGACCCCAAACTATTTTGGATAGGCAATGTCGGATATGATAAAAACATGTTGACAATGCTAACGACCGTTAACTATAATAGAGAAAACGGTCGTTAGCATATTTAATGTGGGATAAATATGCGTTTTATGAAGAAAGGGAAATGGATAAAAATGAAAGTTTTAACGAAAGCAAAGTGCTCACTAGAATTGGAAAAGGAAAAAACAAACTGGAAAATATGGTTTTTGTGTTTTCTGGTTTTTTGTTTCATAGGCTGGATATATGAGATTCTGGTATTTGACCTGGAGCTGGGATACGGATTTGTAAACCGAGGTTTTTTGTTCGGACCTTGGCTCCCGGTTTACGGTGCAGGAGGCATGCTTATTATTCTTTCTATGAGAAATATTAAATTAAGGAAGATAAAAATAGGAAAAACAAGTATTACACCGGTTATTTGTTTTTTTGCAATTATTCTGTTGTGTACGACGGTGGAACTGATAACGAGCTACGCTATGGAACTTGCAACAGGTTCATGGCTTTGGGACTACACAAATGATTTTCCTAATTTTCAAGGACGCATTGCATTAAAATCCAGCGTAAGATTTGGAATAATCGGAATTATTGCACTGTATGGAATATGGCCTGAACTGGATAAAGGGTTTAAAAGATTTGAAGCAATGTAGCCAAGGATTTTTCGGATTATAAGTTGTCTGCTGATTGGATTGTTTATAATTGATGTGGCAGCAAGACTGTTTGTCGGTGGAAATTACGTAGGCCCATGATAGAATTATAATGTAGCTATTTAAAGGGATGGAAAGAAAATGGAAAAGACATCAACAAAAGACAAAATACTATACGCAGCTTTGGATTTGATCTCAGAAAGAGGATATGATGGGGTAGGTGTAGATCTGTTAGCTGAGAAGGCCGGACTGAAGGGACCTTCTCTTTACAGACATTATAAGGGAAAGGAAAAAATCTTTGAATCACTCATAAACATGGTGGAAAAACGATATGAGGAAGGTTTTCGTAATACCAGCGAAACCTGTCCACAGAGTCTGGATGAGTTGATAAATAACGCTATGAAAAGTGTTCGATTTACTATTGAAGATGATGTAATCCATAAAACAAGAAGAATTCTTGCAATGGAACAGTTTCGCAGTAAAAGGCTTGCCGAAATGACATCGAAGTATCATCTTGAAAACTTACAACATGTGTATGCTGGATTTTTTGATGAGATGATGAGAAAGGGCCTGCTGATAGAGGACGATCCGGAGTATATGGCATTGGAATTTGTCGCACCTGTTTCTCTGATGATTCATATTTGCGACAGACAGCCGGAAAGAAAGGCAGAGATGGTTGAAAAGATAAAGAACCATTTTGAACACTTTGTTAAAATATACGGTAAAGAGAGAGAATAGAACAGTGGAAAAATCGAAAAAAATGATTGAGATAAAAGAATTAAATAAGAGCTATGGGGATGTGAAAGCTGTCAATAATTTAAGCTTTTGTGTAAAAAAAGGAGAGCTGTTTGCCTTTCTGGGGGTAAATGGTGCAGGAAAAAGTACAACGATTTCAATGATTTGCGGACAGCTGGCAGCCGATAGTGGTAATATTCTGGTAAACGGATGGGATGTGGAAAAATCCGGTCGAGAAATTAAAGAAATGCTGGGCGTCGTTTTTCAGGACAGTGTGTTGGATAAGCCTTTGACAGCAAGAGAAAATCTGAAAAGCAGAGCTGCTCTTTACGGAATAACAGGTAAGGCCTTTGAAAAGAGACTTCAGGAGCTGATTCTCATATTTCAGCTTCAGGAATTCATAGACCGTCCTGTAGGTAAGCTTTCCGGCGGACAAAGGAGAAGAGTGGATATAGCCAGAGCATTGATACACAGTCCACGTCTGCTGATTCTTGATGAACCTACAACCGGACTGGATCCCCAGACCAGGAAGATGATATGGAATATTATTGAAACATTAAGAATTGAGGAAGGTCTTACAGTTTTTCTGACAACTCATTATATGGAGGAGGCAGCTTCGGCTGATTATGTTATTATCATCGACCACGGCTGCATAGCCGCTGAAGGCACTCCATATGAGTTAAAAACTCAATATGTGAAGGATTACCTATCCATATATGGTGTGACCGGAGAAGAAATTGAATCTCTGGGCTTACCGTATGAAGAAATCAGAGATGGATATAAAATTGGGCTGGATACTCCACAGAAGGCCACGGAGCTTATTATCAGCCATTCCTCAGTATTCCGTGACTATGAGCTGGTAAAGGGAGGAATGGATGATGTATTCCTGGCTGTCACAGGGAAAAAACTGGGAGGTGAGCAGTAATGAGAACTTTTTTCATTTTGATAAACAGAAACAGAAAGCTTTTTTTCAGAGACAAGGGGATGTTGCTTTCCTCATTGATTACTCCTGTAATTCTGATCGTGCTGTACGCAACCTTCCTTGCAAAGGTATATAAGGATTCATTTACTTCAAACATTCCGGACTTTATGAGCATTTCAGAAAAACTCATTGACGGAACTGTAGCGGGACAACTTGGAGCTGCCCTTCTGGCAGTAAGCTGCGTAACTGTAACTTTCTGCGTTAACCTGACTATGGTGCAGGATAGAGCAACAGGGGTCAGAAAAGATTTTGACATATCGCCAATTAGAAAGCCGACAGTTTACTTAGGTTATTTCTTTTCAACAGTGTTTAATTCACTTATGGTAAATTATCTTGCACTTGCATTGTGTCTGGGATACATATGGAGAATGGGATGGTACCTGACCGGAATGGATGTGGTCCTTGTGATATTTGACATCTTACTACTTGTACTGTTCGGTGCGGTGCTTTCAAGTATTGTCTGCTATCCTCTAAAAACTCAGGGACAGATGTCAGCAGTGGGAACCATTGTAAGCGCCGGGTATGGTTTTGTATGTGGTGCATACATGCCAATATCCAATTTCGGAGAAGGATTGCAGAAGGTTTTGAGTTACCTTCCGGGTACATACGGAACCTCTTTGATAAAAAACCACATGCTTAGAGGGGCTTTTGAGGAACTGGAGTCGGAGGGATTTCCCCCTGAGGTTGTAAAAAATATTGCAGATTCCCTGGATTGCAATCCGGTTTTCCGTGGAAATATTGTGGAACCCGTCCATATGGTATTGATTATGCTGGGAACCATTGTTATATTAGGAGGGGCATATCTTTTGATCACTGCTTTTTCCGAAAAAAAGTGATTGAGAGCCGTAATGCAACCGCTGTTTGACAAATTGAAAGTCTGACATGGTAGCATGCAACCGCTGAAAATCCTATAATCTAGCCATCAAAAGGATTTTAACGAAACAGGAGGATTACATAATGATTCTAGCAGACAAAATTACAGAAGAAAGAAAAAGAAACGGATGGTCTCAGGAGGAACTGGCAGATAAACTAGGCGTATCGAGACAGGCAGTGTCAAAATGGGAAAGTGCAGGTACTGTTCCTGATTTGCAGAAGGTAATACAGCTGGCGGATATTTTCGGGGTAAGTATTGACTACCTGTTAAAGGACGATATAGTATTAAGTGAAACAGAAGTATCACTTAATACAACAGCTCATTCATCCAGACCCATAAGAAGAGTGTCTATGGAGGAAGCGAACAGTTTCCTTGATATGAAAAGAAAGAATGCACCTATTATTGCAAATGCTACCTTTATGTGCATTATCAGTCCGGTCCTGCTGATTCTGCTGGGTACTATGGCTGATGGAAATGTTCTGCATATTAAAGAGCCCCTTGCAGCCGGTGCAGGTCTGTTATTCTTGTTTGGCATGATTGCATGCGCGGTTTATATGTTTATTATCAGTGGAATGGGCGATGATAAAATGAAGCATCTGGAAAAGGAAGAATTCGAAACGGAGTACGGTGTTTCAGGAATGGTAAAAGAAAGAAAAAGCAGCTATTCACCGTTGTTTTACAGAGGTATTGCATTTGGCGTTGTTCTGTGTATCGTTGCAGCGGTGCCTTTGATTATCGGTGGACTGGCTGAAGCTCCGGATTACTTTCTTGGTGTGCTGGTTGCGCTTCTGCTTCTGTTGGTTGCAGCCGGTGTTAATGTGATAATTCGTGTTAGTATCATAATGGGCAGCTATGATACATTGCTGGAAGAGGGAGAGTATACACGATCGGAGAAAAGGGTAAAAGGAAAGCTGGAAGTGCTCAACGGCATCTACTGGTGTCTGGCTACTGCCATATACCTTGGATGGAGTTTCTGGTCAATGCGCTGGGATTTTACGTGGATTGTATGGCCGGTTGCAGGAGTACTGTTTGCAGTTTATTCCGGAATAGCACGTCTTGTGATAGGTGTTGAGAAAGAATAATACATAGTTTTGAAATGAAGGAGATTTCAATGAAAAGTATTCTTTTACTGGAAGATGATGAAAGTCTTAACAGAGGAATAAGTCTTAAGCTGAAGAAGGAAGGCTATCAGGTGTTCTCCGCATGAATGCCACACTAAAGAATTTGCAGAAGAGATGACAAAGGGTAATGCTCATGAGGCAATACGAAATTCTGCAACATATATTCTGACATTGACAAACAGGTTGTATACAGATACTCAGCTTCTTAAAAAAATAAAGGAAGAACACAGGGCTTACAGAGGATATTGAGATAAAAAGAATTTGTAGCAGTAGAATGGAGGCTTTTATATGAATAATCATTCTGAATGGATTGTACAAGCAATAGAAACTGTTGGAAAAACAGCATTACGAGACACGGAATACTGGAGAGCTACCTACACTCCTCAAGATAAAGATGCCGTATCAGTTCTGAATAATTATATGAAAGAAGCGGGAATGGAGACCTATTTTGATGCAGTCGGAAACTTATTTGGAAGAATTCCGGGACGTTGTTCAGATACTGTATTATGCGGATCTCACAGAGACACAGTCAGACAAGGTGGAAAATATGACGGAATGCTAGGAATTCTTACGGCCATTCGTTCTGTTTCTTCACTGAATAAGGAGTTAGGACAGCCGGAAAAAAGCATAGAGGTTGTTGCCCTGTGCGAAGAAGAAAGCAGCCGTTTCCCAACCAGTTATCTGGGAAGCCGACATATTTGCGGATTACTGAAAGAGGAGGAATTGCTTGATTTAGATGATTCCGGAATGTCCCTTGGCGAAGCAATAAGAGATGCCGGATATTATTATGGTCAGCTATCTAATGGAAGGACAGATATAACTAATTTTGTTGAACTTCATATCGAACAAGGCGGATTAATGGAATATGAAAAAAAGCAGATAGGAATTGTTTCTGCTATAGTAGGTCTTTTTACAGGAGAAATCGTATTCAAGGGCCAGCAGAATCATGCAGGAACAACACCAATGAGGCTTAGAAAGGATCCGGTGCCCGTTGCTGCTGAGTTCATATACAGATTAAACCTATGGGCAAAGAAGTATCAGGATAATTTGGTCTGCACAGTGGGAAAAATTGATAGAAAGCCAGGCAACTCCAATGTAATCTGTGATGACGTAAGCATTACTTTTGATATTAGATCAGCTGAACAGAAGTATCTTGATGAAGCAAACACTATTTTGAATGACTTAAAAAAGCAGTTAGATGAGCATGTTGATATTGCAATAGATATTACATGCAACGAATCTCCGGTATCTCTCGACTCAGATGGAATTCATATACTTGAAAAACTGGTGAAAGAATATGATTATTCATGGAAACCAATGGTAAGCGGAGCTGGACATGATTCACAGATAATGGCTCAGAAGTATAAGACAAATATGATCTTTGTTCCAAGTGTAAATGGTATTAGTCATAGCACTAAGGAATTTACGAAAGCTGAAGACATCCAAGCCGGCTGTGAAATAATGAAAGCTTTCATAAAAGAACTGGCATGGTAATTTGAAAATGATATTGTGGAACTTGCAGACAACTTATTTTGAGGGGAGTACATGATATCACCTGTAGTAGAATTCAATGAACAGAATACGTTTTTCAGAATAACTTCCAATGGGAATAAAAATCCCCTGAAAGCCAATTTGGCCTTCAGGGGATTTGCATTAAACTTAAAATTCCTTAAAAGTATCTTTGATTTCGTCTTTGCTTTCCTGGGCATCTGATTCCAGTTTTGCAATGATATCTAAATGCTCATCAATTGTGGAAATGTATTCTTTAGCTTTTTCAACGTCTATTTCTTCGCCGGATTTAATTGCCAGATATACATATTCGCCCAGAGCTTCCTTGGCGTCTTTTACAATACCTTTCTCCTGGATGATTTTTGCTTTTGCTTTTCCAAACTCTATTCCTTCACCGGCAGCTGCCGCAGCTTTGTTTGCCACCTGTCCCAATTTATCCATAAATGCCATAACTGTTACCTCCTTGATTAAAAGTATTACCATAAAATGATTTTATCATAGTAAAATGAGTATTTCCATAAAAAGATATGCTAGAGTTTTGCATAAATTGAGTGTATAATTGTATAACAGAATATAATACAGAAAGGAAAAGAATCATGGCGTTTTTAGGTGAAAACATAAAGAAACTGGGCTTTGGCCTTATGAGACTTCCTAAGAAGGGAGACGAATTTGATATTGAACAGTGTAAAGAAATGGTGGATATGTTTATGGAAGCCGGATTTACATATTTTGATACCGCCTGGGTTTATGAAGGAAGTGAGGAAGCAGCAAAGAAAATCCTTGTTGACAGATATCCAAGAGAAAGCTATCAACTGGCAACCAAGCTATCGGCATGGACGGACTGCAATAACAGAGAAGATGCAATTGCCCAGTTTGACCAGTCATTAGAAAGAACAGGGGCAGGATATTTTGACTTCTATCTTCTTCATAACTTTGGAGGATCAAGAAGTGCATACTATGATGAATTCGAACTGTGGGACTGGGTGAAAGAGAAAAAGGCTGAAGGCAAGGTTAAGCATATTGGGCTTTCAACTCACGGAACTGCTGAAGAACTGGACAGAATTCTGACAGACCATCCGGAAATGGAATTTGTTCAGATTCAGATTAACTATGCTGACTGGAATGATCCGACAACACAGGCAAGAGAATGCTATGAGGTTGCAAGAAACCATAATACTCCTGTAGTAATTATGGAACCGGTAAAGGGTGGACTTCTGGCAAATCCTCCTAAAACCGTAGAAGAGGTTCTTAAGGCGCAGGAACCTGAAAGTTCATGTGCATCATGGGCTGTAAGATATGCAGCTGATCTGGAGGGCGTAATTACTGTTCTGTCCGGAATGAGCACCATCGAACAGATGAGAGATAATGTGACAGTAATGAAGAACTTTGACGGTTTCAGTGATGAGCAGAAAGCTACTATTGAAAAAGCTCAGGAAGAACTGAAAAAAATACCTATTGTTCCTTGTACATCTTGTGACTACTGTGCTAAGGTTTGTCCGGCTAATATTGGCATCTCCGGTTCATTCTCAGCAATCAATGAACTGACATTATTTAATAGTTTTGAGACAGCCAAGGGAACCGAGGAATGGTCCGTTACCAATAAAGGTAAGGCAAGAGCTGTAGAGTGTATCAAATGCGGAAAATGCGAGGAGGCTTGTCCACAAGGTATTGCCATCAGAGAAGAACTGGATAAAGTTGCAGAAGCATTTGGACAGAAAAAGTAAGCCGAGGAGAAAGAGGAGGAAAACTATGAATATTGTTTGTTTTGATTTAGAAGGCGTATTAGTACCGGAAATCTGGATTGCATTTGCAGAAGCAACAGGCATTCCTGAACTGAAAAAGACAACAAGAGATGAGCCAGACTATGATAAGCTTATGAAATACAGACTGGATATTTTACGAGAACACGGTCTGGGATTGAAGGAGATACAGGAAACAATTGCAACTCTGGATCCCATGCCGGGTGCAAAGGAATTCCTGGATGAACTTCGCAGCCAGGTACAGTGCGTAATCATCAGTGACACTTTTGAACAGTTTGCTGCACCTCTGATGAAAAAACTCGGATATCCGACTATTTTCTGCAATCAGCTTGTTGTTGCAGAGGACGGATCCATTACAGATTATAAGATGAGATGTGAAAAATCTAAGTATACAACGGTCAAGGCTCTGCAGAGCATGGGATATGATACCATTGCAAGTGGAGACAGCTTTAACGATCTTGGAATGATACAGGCAAGTAAAGCCGGTTTCCTTTTCAAGTCAACTGAGCAGATCAAAGCCGATTATCCGGATATTCCTGCATATGAGGAATATGACGACTTGCTTGCAGCTATAAAAAAAGTAATCAATGAATAGCAGGAGGACAGATATGGAAGATAACATCAGAATTAATGGAATGCCGCTGATAGGAGATAAAGCACCGGAATTTCGTGCCATGACCACCCATGGAAAGATTAACTTTCCTGAAGACTATGAAGGATCATGGGTTGTACTGTTTTCTCATCCCGCTGATTTTACACCGGTTTGTACTACAGAATTCATAGCATTATCGTCTATGAGTGAAGAATTTGCCGAAATAAACACAAAGCTTATCGGACTTTCTATCGACTCACTTCATTCTCATCTTGCATGGGTGAAGAACATCGAGGAAATAATATGGAAGGGAAAAAACACCTCTGTGTCTTTCCCTGTAATCGCTGATATTAGCATGAGCGTAGCAAAAAAATACGGAATGATACAGACAGTAGCCAATACTCAGACCGTAAGAGCTGTCTTTATCATAGATCCGGAAGGAATGATTCGAACAATTCTTTTCTATCCTATGTCTGTAGGTCGTAACACAGCAGAAATCAAGAGAATTGTACAGGCACTTCAGCTTCATGATGAAGAGATGGTTAACACACCGGCAAACTGGAATCCGGGCGATGACGTTTTGCTGGGAGCACCTCTGACACTTGAAGAAGTTGAAAACAGGAAGCAGAAGGAAGAACTGAACATGCATGAATGGTACCTTACTTCCAAAAAACTATAAGAAGAAAGTGTAAATAATATGAACGACAGAAAAAAGATAATGCTTGTCTGTGACCCACCCTTTTTTAACAGCGTAGATGTTAATGTCTGCGATTTTCCCGAAGGCATTGACGACACAATAGAGGATGTTGCAGCAAATCCAAATCGCAGGCGCTGTAAGGTGACTGTGGAATTTGCAAAGAGCGATATCGATATATTGAGAGCACAGGGACTTGATGAGAAACAGATTATCAGACATTATCAGGAATGGCTGTATAATGTAGTTAAGCTTCATATTGCTTCTGACTGGGAGTGTGTATCCGGTTATGAAGAACTGATGGAGCTGATTATGGACAGGGTAAGGAACCGATAGTTTTATCATTAAAATGTATGAAAGATGTATGGCGCCCGGATTGAATAATCAGGGCGTCTTTTTCTCGCAGCAGAGCATATCCTTTTGAAATCATTTCGAAAGGGTTGAAATAACATGAAAGGGAGGGTAAGCATATGAGAATTCTTGTAGTAGAAGATGAAAAAGATCTTAACAGCATAATATGCAAGCAATTAAATTCAGAAGGATATAGTGTGGATAGCTGCTTTGACGGTGAAGAAGCCGAGGATATACTTGACTATACTGACTTTGATGCCATTATTCTGGATATAATGCTGCCAAAGGCGGACGGATTTCATGTTCTGAAGCATTTGAGAAACTCGGGAAAGCACACACCTGTTCTCTTTCTCACGGCCAGGGATTCAGTGGACGACAGGGTGAAGGGCCTGGATAGTGGCGCCAACGACTATATGGTAAAGCCTTTTTCACTGAAGGAGCTATCAGCAAGAATAAGGGCCATGACTCGCTCAGCCTTTGGCAGCACCAGCAATACACTGGTCGTAGATGATTTGGAGTTAAACAGTGAAACTCATACAGTGAAGAGGGGATCTGAGGATATTACTCTGTCGGCAAAGGAGTTCGCATTGCTGGAATATTTGATGCTGAATAAGGGAAAAGTTCTGTCCAGAGAGAAGATTGAAAACCACATCTGGAATTTCGATTACGAAGGCGGTACAAATGTGGTGGATGTGTATATAAGATATCTTAGAAAGAAAATAGACGAGAAACATGAGAACAAGCTTATTCAGACTGTGAGAGGCCGAGGATATATGATTCGAGACGGTGGTGAAAAATGAAGAACTTAAGCATAAGAACTAAGGTAACCTTATGGTTTTCCGTTTCACTGATAATTGTAGTGGCGCTAACCTTTGTATCCATTCTTTTTGTCAGCAATCAGGTCATTCAGAAAACCATAAAAGACACTCTGATTGAAACTGTGGAAGCCAATATAGATGAGGTAGAGTATTATCCGGAAATTCTTCAGGATGAGCTGGATAATGATGCCGATTATTACCTTGAGTATGGTGATGGATTTCTGGAAATCGACGATGACTTCCTGCACTCTGTGAACAGTGTATCTTCAGCGGTATATGATTCCAAAAAAGAAATAATTTTCGGTGAAAATCCCATTGCCCCGGAAACAGCTGATCTGGAGTTCCAAAACAAGGAAATACAGGAAATTAAGGTTGATGGCGTAAAGTACTATGTGTTTGACAGGAAAATCAGGAATATTGACGTTGAGGGAATCTGGCTTAGAGGAGTGGTATCAGAGGAGCAAGGGTCTCTTCAGATACACAGCATATCCAGTATTTCTTTAATAGCACTTATAATCATTCTGATTATTGCCATTCTGGGTGGAAATCTGGTTGCGGGAAAAATGCTGAGACCGATGGAACAGATTACAGCTGCGGCATCAAAGATAAGTAAGGGCAACGACCTTAAGGAAAGACTCTATATCGGTCCGGGAAAGGATGAAATTCATCGTCTGGCAGACAGCTTTAACGAAATGATAGGAAGGCTGGATAAGTCTTTCGAAAATGAAAAGCAGTTTACCTCAGATGTCTCACATGAGCTTAGAACTCCAATTGCAGTTATTATGACTCAGAGCGAATTCGCCTTGGAAAACCCATGCAGTGAGGAAGAATACAGAAATGCTTTACAGGTTATCAGAAGGCAGACCGGTAAAATGTCAGATATGGTTAACGATATGCTGACCTTTGTGCGTCTCGGAAATGAAAATGTTGTATACGAGAAAAAGAAGCTTAACCTGTCAGCTTTGACAGACACAGTGTGTGAGGAAATGTCCATTATCGGAGAAAAGGATATCCTTTTATCATACGAAATAGCCGGAGATGTATTTGTAAACGGTAACGAAGAATTGCTGACTCGCCTTGTCGGAAATCTGATCAGTAACGGATACAAATACGGTAAACCGTCAGGGAACATCAGAGTGAAGCTGGAAACTGAAGATAACCGGGCTGTTTTGACAGTGGAAGATGATGGGATTGGAATCGCACCGGAAAATCAGGAAAGGATTTTTAATCGGTTCTATCAGGTAGACGGATCAAGAAACAGCAGAGGTACAGGACTTGGTTTGTCTATGGTAAGGGAAATAGCAACATATCACGGTGGAACTGTTGAAGTAGAAAGTCAAATTGAAAAAGGAAGTAAATTTATTTTAAAAATTCCTTTGTTCTAATCTTATTTTAATCTTTCTCCTTTATAATGAGCACATAATAAGAAAAGGAGAGTGTTGAAAATGAGAAAAAACAATATTGCAAAAAGATTATTAAGTTTAGCCCTTGCAGTTACGATGATAGGGTCAGGGGCAGTGTTCTTCGCAGATAAGAATAATGACAGCAAAGCATATGCGTCAACGACTAACGCACCTTCAATTGAAGAAATTGAATACGAAAAAGGTGGTAAAGTTGAAGTTGAGTTTTACGGCAAGGTAAAATACAACAATGTAAAGGTTACTGTAGAAAAGTTAAGCACAGGAAAAAAATACACAGCACAGGTTATCAAAAAGGATTCTGACGATATCACCTTCAAGAGCCCTAGCTACTCTCAGGGATGTAAATACAAGTTTACCATCTCAGGTATCAAAAAATCCACAGCAAGCAAATACACCAAGGTTTCAGGATACTTTACAGTACCTAAAAAAACAGCAATTAAAATTGACGAAATCGAGTATGATAGAGAAGATAACGAACTATCCTTTGATTTTGCAACTAAAGTAAACTGGAAGAGCCCTACAGTAAAGATTACTAACGAATCAGGCACTGTAGTGTATAAGGCAAGAATAGTTGAAAAAGACAGTGATGAACTGGAACTGCGCCTGTCCAGCAAATTGACATATGGAAAGAAGTATAAGTATACTATCACAGGCATCAAAGCAAAGACAGCTGCTAATTACAGAACTCTCAGCGGTACATTTGTTGCAAGAAGATAATCTGCGAATAATATCAGACAGTTTAAAAGGGTATAATGGAGAAGCGATAGTGCAAGTTGTAAGCTTGCACTATCGCTGTTTTTTTATATTTGGTGAAAAATTTAACACTTTATTGTTTAAAAGCGTTTATAGTGGGTAAGTAAACTATTATATTGTGTTTATTATTATATTTTTAGGAGGAAAAACAGATGAGTAGAGTGTACAATTTTTCTGCCGGTCCAGCTGTGTTACCGGAAGAAGTACTAAAAGAAGCAATGGATGAAATGATGGAATATCAGGGAACCGGTATGTCGGTTATGGAAATGAGTCATCGCTCCTCTGCTTTTCAGAAAATTATAGATGAAGCTGAAGCAGACTTACGTGATTTAATGAACATTCCTGACAACTATAAAGTGCTGTTCCTGCAGGGCGGTGCAGCTCTTCACTTTGCATCCGTTCCAATGAACCTGATGAAGAATGGTGTAGCAGACTACATCATCACAGGACAGTGGGCTAAGAAGGCTTATGAAGAAGCAAAGAAATACGGAAAAGCAAATGCAATCGCATCATCAGCAGATGAGACTTTTACGTATATTCCTGACTGCTCAGATCTTCCGATTGATGAAGATGCAGACTATGTTTACATTTGCCAGAATAACACTATTTATGGAACAGTATTCCACGAATTGCCTAATACAAAAGGCAAGACCCTTGTGGCTGACGTATCATCCTGCTTCCTGTCTGAACCAATTGATGTTGAAAAATACGGCGTAATATATGGCGGAGCACAGAAAAACATCGGTCCTGCCGGTGTGCAGATCGTTATCATCAGAGAAGATCTTCTGAGAGATGACCTTCCTGAATACGTTCCAACTATGATGAACTTCAAGGTACAGGCAGATAAAGGTTCAATGTACAACACACCACCGTGCTACGGTATCTACATTTGTGGCAAGGTATTCAAGTGGATCAAGAAAAGAGGCGGCCTGGAAGCAATGAAAAAATACAATGAAGAAAAGGCTGCAATTCTTTACGATTTTCTTGACCAGAGCAAACTGTTCAAGGGAACTGTTCGCAAAGAAGATCGTTCACTGATGAATGTTCCTTTCGTTACAGGTGACAAAGATATGGACGCCAAATTTGTTGCAGAAGCAAAGGCAGCCGGTTTTGAAAACCTAAAAGGCCACAGAACTGTTGGTGGTATGAGAGCATCAATCTACAATGCTATGCCAATAGAGGGCGTTGAAAAGCTGGTAGAATTCATGAAGAAATTTGAAGAAGAAAACATGTAATACATATTAAGTGAGGTAGCAGAAATGGTAAAATATACATGTCTTAATCCAATCGCACAGTGCGGATTAGGAATTTTCGATGATAAATATGAAAAGGTAGAAAATCTTGAGGATGCCCAGGCGGTACTGGTTAGAAGTGCAGCAATGCATGATCTTGAATTACCTGAAACACTTGAGGCGATAGCTCGTGCCGGTGCAGGAGTTAACAACATTCCTCTGGAAAAGTGTGCAGAAAAGGGAATTGTGGTTTTCAACACTCCGGGAGCAAATGCAAACGGCGTTAAGGAACTGGTAATCGCAGGACTTCTTCTTGCTTCACGTGACATTATCGGTGGAATTGAATGGGTTAAGGACAATAAGGACGACGAAAATGTGGGAAAAGCTGCAGAAAAAGCTAAGAAAGCATTTGCAGGAAACGAAATTGCCGGTAAAAAGCTAGGAGTAATCGGTCTTGGTGCTATCGGTATCAAAGTTGCCAATGCAGCATGTGCCCTTGGAATGGACGTTTACGGCTACGATCCTTTCATGTCCGTAAATGCAGCATGGGCTGTTGATAAAGCTGTAAATCATGTTGTATCTGTTGAGGATATTTACAAGTCATGTGACTATATTACTATTCATGTACCTCTTGTAGATGCAACCAGGAAAATGGTAAACAAGGAAGCCATCGATATGATGAAGGATGGAGTTGTATTCCTGAACTTCTCAAGAGATTCCCTTGTAGATGAGGATGAAATGGTTGCAGCTCTTGAAGCAGGCAAGGTGAAACGCTACATAGTAGATTTCCCAAGTGCTAAGACTGCAGGAAAGAAAGGATGTATCGTTATTCCTCATCTTGGTGCTTCCACTGAAGAATCCGAAGACAACTGTGCAATAATGGCCGTAGAGGAACTGAAGGATTACATTGAAAATGGTAATATCACTCATTCCGTAAACTATCCTGACTGCGATGCAGGCGTATGTACTACAGCAGGACGTGTAGCAATTCTTCACAAGAATATTCAGAACATGATTTCCAGACTTGCTGCAGTTGTAGGTGATGCAGGCATTAATATCGCACTTATGACAAACAAGAGCCGTGGAGAATATGCATATTCCCTGTTCGACCTTGATTCACCGGCTGATGAAAAGGTTGTTGAATCACTTAAAGCCGTTGAAGGCGTACTAAAAGTAAGACTGGTCAAATAGCATTTGATAATATAGGAGAACTTAAAATGGCTGTAATCAGACCTTTCGCTGCTATTCGTCCCTGTGACAAAAAAGCGCACAAAATAGCTGCCTTGCCTTACGATGTATATAACAGACAGGAAGCCAAAAAAGAAGTTGAGAGAGAACCTGACTCATTCTTGAAAATAGACAGAGCTGAAACACAGTTCGATGATTCTGTAGACACTTACGCTCCGGAGGTTTATAAAAGAGCTCACGATACTCTGTGGAACATGGTGGAAAACGGAGATTTTTGCTGCGACGATAAGGCAAATTATTATATCTATGAGCTTACAATGGACGGAAGGACACAGACCGGAATAGTTGCATGTGCATCCATTGATGACTACAAGGAAGGAGTCATTAAAAAGCACGAAAACACCAGATCTGACAAGGAACAGGACAGAATCAATCACGTATATACCTGTAGAGCTCAGACAGGACCTATTTTTCTTGCATACAGAGCTAATGAGGTGATAAATGTAATTGTCGCAAAAACAAAGCTGTCAGCACCTGTAAATGACTTTACAGCTCCTGATGGAATTACCCATAAAGTGTGGATTATCAGTGATGATGCTGATATTCATGCTATTGAAAAAGCTTTCGACGACATAAATCAGATTTACATTGCAGACGGACACCACAGAGCGGCATCAGCTGTAAAGGTGGGATTCAGACTGCGTGAAGAGAATCCGGGATATGACGGAAGTGAGGAATTCAACTACTTCTTGTCAGTGCTTTTCCCTGACGAAGAGCTGATGATAATGGATTACAACAGGGTTGTAAAGGATTTAAACGGAATGACACCGAAGCAGTTTCTGTCAAAGATGGAAGAGCTTTTCGATGTAGAACCATGCGAAAGGAATGACCGTGCACCTGAATGTACAGGAAGTTTCTCCATGTTTCTGGAGGAACAGTGGTATAAATGTAAGGTGAGAAAAGAGGATATTCCTGACGATCCTGTAGAAAAACTGGATGTTTCGCTGCTTCAGAATATCATGCTTGCACCTGTTTTGGATATTCACGATCCGAAGACAGATGCCAGAATTGATTTTGTTGGAGGAATAAGAGGTCTGGACGAACTGGAGAGAAGATGCCATGAAGACTGTAAAGTGGCATTTGCCATGTATCCTACATCTATTTCCCAGCTTTTTGATGTAGCAGATGCAAATCTTCTGATGCCGCCGAAATCCACCTGGTTTGAGCCAAAGCTGCGCAGCGGATTGTTTATTCACCGGATATAAAAGTTAACTTTGCTTATTATTTCATAATAAAACACGGAAGGAGGCAGCCTCTTTCCGTGTTTTGCTCTTATGAGAGCAGGTAGAAATCCATCTGACCTGTGATTTCCATCAAAGCCCAGACAATGTCATTTACATCTCGCCTTGTATTAAAGTAGCCGAAACTTACTCTCACGTAACTTCTGCCATTTTCTTCTTCATAAACAACCTCAGTTACAATGTCGTAATCCTTTAGCAGTCGCTGCTTTAGCTGAACTGAAGTCATTGATTTAACGTTAACCGCAACAATAGGAAGTCTGTCACCTGTGCCGAAATCTCCGTACACATCCACATGATCCATACCGGTTACTGATTCAAAAAATCTCTTCGCCAGCCTATGAGGAACCATGGCAATTCCATAGGTACCTCTGTCAAGGATGAACTCTAAAGCACTATCAAAGCGAGCCAGTTTAGTCTCATCGGAAATGGATTTCTCAAAATCTGATCCCAAGCTATTTTTGCAATATAATCCACCGATTCCCACCGGCCCCATCAGGCCTTTATGCCCTGAGAAACAGTATATATCGGGACTTAAGGCTTTCAGATTTATTTCGATATTACCGACAGTCTGACAACCGTCTATTATTGACAGAATACTGTTACGCCTAGCGATTGCAGTAATTCGCTCCATATCTGAAACATTACCGGTCACATATGAACCATGACTGACAACGATAGCCTTAGTGTTATCTTTTATCAAAGCTTCTATTTTATCATAGTCCATCGTGCCATAGGCATTCACCGGAACATATGAAATCTCTACACCTTCCATTTTAAGTTCCTCAAGAAGATTCTTAATATTTGGATGTTCCAGGTGAGTTGTAATCAGGTGATCTCCTTGTGATAGGGTCATGTTTAAGGCAATTCTCATAGCCTCGGTGCCGCTTTCAGTAAGAGATATTTCACAGGCTTTGCATCTCAGAATCCTTGACAGCTTTTCTTTGATGTCAGCAGGTGTGCTGTTGTAGGATTCGGTATAAACGGGTTTTTTGACGGTAGTTTTTGCATTGTTTAAATAAATCATAATATCACTTCTCCTACGCTTATTCTAGACGACTTTATCCATTAAGGCAACGATTATTTTAGTCTGTTTATGATGGTTTTAACTCAGAACTACATTTGTCTTTTGGATGGTCGAATCATTGATTAGGAAACTTAGTTGTGTTATAATCAATATTATATTTATCATGGGCTTATTGTAGTCTTGAATATTGAATGAGAATTTGGAGAAGTATTATGGAATCAAACAACAAACCAGTAGTTATAGTTTTAGCCAGAAACTATTCAAACGGTCTGAGTGTTATCAGATCCTTAGGAGCTGCAGGCTATAATGTAGACCTTGTTGCCAGTGCACATAGGGCCGGAACTTCAGAAATTGCAGCAAACAGTAAATATGTAGGAAGCTCTGTTGAGATAGTTTCCAAAAAATTAGATGGAGAGCTAAATACGGAATTCATAGATGCAATCCTTGAGTGCAAGAATAAGTATGACTATAAGCCGGTAATTTTTCCGACTGATGACTACACTGCATCTGTTATGGATGCAAACAGAAAGACTCTTGAACCATATTTTATAATGCCATCCATAGTGAATAATGAAAGAAGCATCGTTGAAAGTATGGACAAGACCCTACAGGGAAAGCTGGCAAGAAAATCCGGACTGCTTACACCGAAGGAATGGATTATTTCCCTTATGGATCAGATAGAGATTCCGGAGGACATGGTGTATCCATGTTTCTGTAAACCTATTGAGAGTATTACGGGATATAAGAAGGAAATGGCAGCCTGCGAAGATGAAGACGAATTGAGGAGGCATTTGAGAAAGCTTCGCAAAAGATTTGCCGACAGGTCTGTTTTAGTTCAGGAATTCCTGGAAATAGATAACGAAATTGACATAAACGGTGTATGCCTGGACCAGGAGGTAATTATTCCTGCAATTATTAAAAAGACAAATGTAGGTATGCACGAAAAAGGTGTTACTCTTTCAGGAAAGGTATACCCAACTGAAGAACTGGGCGACTTAAAGGAAAAGATAATTGACATGCTCAGAGAATTCCATTACTTTGGCATGTTTGACATGGAATTAAACATTGTAGGAGATAAGATCTACTTTAATGAGGTTAACTTCAGAAGCGGAGGACCGAACTTTGCGTATTTTATGAGCGGAGTTAATCTGCCTGCGCTATTTGTTAAGGAAGCATATGGTGAAAGACATACACCTGAAGACGAGTGTGTAGCAGAGTACGGCAAATCCTTTGTATATGAAAAGGTTGCATGGCATGATTACATGCATGGTTATATGACCAAGGCAGAATTCGATGAATGTATTTCAAGTGCAGATTTTACCCTTCTCTGCAATGATGACGATCCTGTACCGGGCGAATTATTTACCAAGCGGATTAAGCAGGAATTCCAGAAAGTCAAGGTTAAGAGTGTGAAAAAGTTTGCACGTAAAGTTAAGAAAAAAGCCTTAGCTCCTGCTCGCAAAGCCAAGAGAAAAACAAAGGGACAATTCAGAAAACTTAAGCCTTTCGTACTGGGTTTCCCACAGATAAAGAAAGAGAATGAACGATCTGCAGAAACAGAGCATCCAAGAATACTGGTTTCAGGACGAAATTATCTGTCCAATCTGACTATGGCAAAGGCCCTGGGACGTGCCGGATATGAGGTAGAGGTTCTTAAGATATTTCAGACTAAACCGAAAAAGAAGAGTCTGTTAAAGAAGCTTAAACCGGATGCGTACAGTAAGTATGTAAAAGGTTATTATGAATGTATATCATTCAGAAAAGAGAGACGAATTGTCAGAAAGCTGATAGAACTGGCAGATACTGAAAGAAAAATGCTGCTTATTCCTGCCGACGATCTGATTGCCAATATTGCTGACAAGTATCTTGATGAATTAAGTGAGTACTATCTCCTTCCAAATGTAAACAATACACCGGGAGAAATCGGACGCCTGATGGAAAAGGGTGTTCAGAAGGAACTTGCAAAGGCTGCCGGACTTCCTGTAGTTAACAGCTGTGTTATCAGAGCATACAGAGGTAGATTTGAAATACCTGAAACTGTCACATATCCGTGCTTTATTAAGCCAAACATCAGCAAGAACAGCTCCAAGAGCAGAATGAGAAAGTGTGAAAGTCGTGAGGAACTTGAGGCAACTTTAACTGAATTCTCTGCAAGGAAGCAGATAGAAATGATTGTTGAGGACTATGTGGAAATTGCAAGAGAATCCTCCATTTTAGGAGTAAGTACAAAAGCCGGCGCAAACGGACCGGGTTACTTTGTTGCTGAAGAAGGCGGAAAAGAGGAGCATAGAGGAGTAGCCCTTGTAGGAAGAGTTTGTCCTAGAGGGGATAGAAGTGAATTAATACAGAAGATGATTGACTTTGTCGGCTCTCTTGGATATGAAGGATTGTATGACATCGACCTGATTGAGGATACAAGGGGTACGCTGTACTTTGTTGAAGTGAATATGAGATTCGGTGCATCAGGTTACGCTTTCTTAGAGTGTGGTGTAAATATTCCTGCAATGTTTGCAGACTATATGTTTAAGAATAAGCCTATAGATCTTGACTGCCAGGTGGAAATCGTTGATAAGACTTTCGTAAGTGAAAAGGTACTTATTGAAGAATATGCCAAGGGAAGATTAGAAAAGGAAGAGATGGACAGAATCCTTAAGGAAGTGGATATTCATTTTATTGAAGATGAAGATGATATGCGTCCGTATAAACACTTTAAGAGATACTTCCCTATAGCTGCTCTGATGAAAAAAGCAAGAGAATAGAATTATTGTTTGTGGTGAAGAAGTATGACAGAACATAGCAAGCCATTAGTGGTTGTTCTTTCGAGAAACTATTCCACAGGACTGGGTGTCATCAGATCGCTGGGTTCTGCAGGATATGCCGTTGACTTAATTGCAAGTGTCAAAAAGACCGGAAGCTCGGTTATCGCTTCGGGAAGTAAATATGTAAGAAAATGCACTGAGGTTTTCGCAGAAAACATATATGAGGATTCAGGTGAGTGCTTGCTGGAAGCTTTGATGGAATATGCCGGAAATGAAAAAATCAAACCGGTTTTGTTTCCGACGGATGATTTTACCGCATCCATTGTGTCGGAAAATCACAAGCTCCTGGCACAGCATTTTTCCTTGCCCCATGTCAGGGAAGGCGAAGCATTTTCTATTACAGATGCAATGGATAAAACCTTCCAGAGCGATTTAGCAAGACGGATTGGAATTGCAACGCCGGCGGAATGGAAGATATCACTTCGGGGGAAAATAGAAATTGATGAAGAACTCCGGTATCCATGCTTTGTTAAACCATTGCAGAGTGTAACAGGGCATAAAACAGAGATGAGAGCTTGTGAGTCTGAAGAAGAGCTTTACGATCATCTTCTCAGGATGAAAGAGCGTTACAGCGACAGAGAGGTTCTTGTTCAGGAGTATCTGACAATAGATAAAGAGTATGATTTATCGGGAGTTTGCGTAGATCAGCAGATAATAATACCTGCAATAATTGAAAAAACCAGAGTCGCCTGTCATGAACGTGGTGTTACAATGACAGGAAAAATGATTCCTGTGGAGACATTGGGCCATATTGGTGATAAGCTGGTTGATATGCTAAAAGAGTATCATTACACAGGAATGTTCGATATGGAATTGAATCTGTGTGGAGATAAACTGTATTTTAATGAGGTTAATCTGAGAAGTGGCGGACCGAATTTCTCGTACTTTCTGAATGGTGTTAACCTGCCGGATATTCTTGTAAAAGAGTTAACGGGAGAAGGTCATAATAGGGAAGAAGAAATCGTGGGAGAGTTTGGAAAGACATTTATCTATGAAAAAGTGGCCTGGGAGGATTATATATATTCATATATGACCGGAAATGAGCTTAAGAAGCTTTTAAAGGAAGCCGATTTTACATTACTGGCAAATTCGGAAGATCCTAACCCGGGAAAAGTGTTTAACCGACGAATCAGAATGAGTGCAGTAAAGCACAAGCTAATGATGGCATTAGGCCTGGAAAAGAAAAAATGAGGGGAGAAAAATGGGGGATAAGGTTAAGAAATCGGAGACGGAAAAGCAGAAAAAGATTAAGAATGAGCACATAACAATGGTTGCCCGGACTTTGGACATAAGCTATGATGAAGCTAAGACGATGATGAAAAAGCTTAAGGATAGCTATGAACTGAAGTACAGCGAGTATTGGAAAAACAGATTCTGGGAAGTTCCGGCTGCAGAACAGGAAACTGAAGCTCGCAGAATTGTAGATAAGAGAAAAGCCAGAATTGATGCAAAAGAGCGTAGACTCAGCATTATTGTTTCGGAGACATCATTAAGTCATGATGAAGCTGCGGCTTTGATGAAAAAGGCCAAAGATGAATATGGCATAAACAATAAAGAGTTTATGAAATCACAGCTTTACAAATATCCTGAGAATGAATTCGAAAGAGCTTACAGGGCATATTTGCAGATAGGCAAGAATGAGTATATCACTAAGGTTGCCCAGACTATAGATATGACTTATGACGAAGCCAAGGCAATGATGAAAAAAGTCAAAGATGAATATGGCATAAAATACGAGGACTTTGCGAAATTACAGCTATACAGCTATCCTGAGGACGAAATCGAAGGTATTTACAGGGCATATTGCGAAGAAAAGCTACAGAAACGTCGCAATAAATACATTGTCCAGGTTGCCTGGATTTTGGATATAACCTATGACGAGGCCAGAGCAATGATGAAGCCTTTAAAAGACAGCATGGAACTGAAGTATGTAGAATACCTGAATAACAAATTCTGGGAAATACCGGAGGATGAGCAGAAAACTGCTGCAAAGAAAATCGTAAGCAGGAGAAAAGCCACCAAAGAAGTAAAAGGGCGAAGGATTGAAACTATTGTATCGGAAACATCTCTAAGTCATGAAGAGGCTGCAGCATTGATGAATAAGGCTAGAGCTGATTATGGCATAAGCAATAAGGAGTTTATGAGCTTACAGCTTTACAAATATCCGGAAGATCAGATTCAGGCTGTTTATGAGGCCTATTGTGAAGAGAAGAGACAGGAGACAAACGATGCCATTGAAGAGTATTATCAGCTGATTATGTCTGCTACAGGCTGGAGCAGAGAAAAGGCAGAGGAAGAGTACCATAAGGCTCGTGAAGCTCGTCATTGCACACTTAAGGAGTTCTACATCTATCATTTTTATGAATTGACAGAAGAGCAAAGAAATGATGTATTCCTTTTAAATGATTCGAAAGAGATAATGAGGAAATTCGATACTGACAGAGTTTTTGTCTCCATAATCTGCAATAAACACAAAACAAATGAATTCTTTTCAGACTGTGTAATAAGGCCGTGGTGTAACAATCTGAAAATTACTGAAGATGAATTTAAAGAAAAGTTCAAGAACAGCCACAGAATAATATATAAACCACTGGAAGGACATAAAGGCTTTGGCATACAGGCATATGCTCTTACACCGGAAAACATGAGTGAGGTATATGCAAAGTTGCGTCAGTTGCCTGAAGGTGTAGTGGAACAGTTTGTAAAACAGCATCCGGATATTAATAAAATTACAGACGCTTCTCTTAATACAATTAGAGTTGTTACCATTTCATCAAATACTAAGCCTGTTACGCCTGACGGGAAAAAGTTTGACATTGCCTATGCTGCATTTAGAATGGGCGGTGGTACTGCTATCGTAGACAATTTCCACAGTGGAGGAATTTGCGCAGTAATAAACAAAGAAACGGGAGAAATAGAGACTGATGCCGTTGACGGAATGGGTAAGGTTTTTGCCGTACACCCAATGACCAAAACCAAGATTAAAGGTTTCAAGATACCGTTTTTTAAAGAAGCTCTTGATATGGTAGAGAAGGCATGTACTGAAAGAGAAATCGAAGGATATCTGGGATGGGATGTTGCAATATCTGAAGACGGCCCTGAACTGATTGAAGTAAATACACAGCCGGGAGTTGTGCTGATTTCTACACCTTATGCGGTAGAAAAGAAAGGCGCAATGCCAATGATGAGAAAGTATCTTGGCTGATTCCCGCTGAAGTACCAATTGAATGCTTTCAGGAGACCATCCATGTGAATGGTCTCCATATTTATTTGCATTGTAATAGTGAATAATCTATATAATTAGAGAAAGAATAATATATTATCGAGGTTAAAATGATTCAGGATTTAGAAAACAAAAGACTGGCCAATGAGTTTAGAGATGTCAAAGCCATGGATCAGGATCTGGTGTTTTGCTTTGACGGTGCATGCTTTGCTTTGCAGGAGAGCGTTGACGGTAGTCTATCTCTTCCCAGGGCTTGGGATTTTCAGGCATCAAAACTTCAGTACCTGTTTTCCATAGAAGATGACAGGTATTTCCTGGCTTTGGATGAGTCCATTCCGGAGGGATATTCTACAAAAACCTTCAGAGAAATAAGAACAGCAGGAAATAAGGAGCTTGCATTTGCTACTGCAACTGCATACCATCTGTACCAATGGTACAGAGATAACAGGTTTTGCGGACGATGCGGCAAGCCACTGGTTCACAGCCATATGGAACGAATGCTGAGATGTGATCATTGCGGTAACAGCGTTTATCCTAAGATAGCACCGGCGGTTATAGTTGGAATTACCAACGGCGATAAGATTTTGATGACAAAGTACAGCGGAAGAGACTATACTCGCTACGCACTGGTTGCCGGTTTTACAGAAATCGGCGAAACGGCAGAGCAGACTGTGGAAAGAGAGGTCATGGAAGAAGTTGGCCTGAAAGTCAAGAACATAAGATACTATAAGAGTCAGCCATGGGGAAGCGATAGCAACCTGCTGCTGGGTTTTTTCTGCGACCTTGATGGGAAGGAAAAGATAACCATAGATGAACAGGAGCTTTCCGAAGCAGAATGGTTTCATCGCGACGAAATGAATGTAGAAGATGACGGCATCAGTTTGACAAGAGAAATGATGATGGCGTTCAAAAGGGGCGAATACTAAAGAATGGGGATTAGAGAAATCTATGATATTGGAATAATCGGAGGGGGAACGGCAGGTCTGACAGCGGCTATTTACGGAGCACGGGCCGGCCGTTCCGTTGTTTTGGCAGAAGAAAAGGTATATGGTGGCAGTATTATAAGCACCGACAAAATTGAAAACTACCCCGGAATAGAATCTCTATCCGGAGCAGAATTTGCAGAAGGATTGTATAGTCAGGCGAAAAAAATGGAAATTGATTTCCGAAGCTGCCGTGTTACCGGCATAGGCATCAAAGACGACAGGCTGAAGGAAATTCAATATGAGGGAGGTTCCATATTTGCCCGAACGGTTATAATTGCTGTAGGTACCAGGCCAAGAAAGCTGGGACTTGCAAATGAGGAGTATTTTATCGGGAAAGGCATGTCCTATTGTGCCACCTGCGATGGTGCCTTCTTTCGAGGAAAGACGGTCGCCGTAATAGGAGGAGGCAATTCTGCCCTTGGGGAGACTGCGTTTCTGTCAAGAATTGCAAAAAAGGTAATTTTGATAAATAGAAAGGATTCTTTTTCCGGTGAAGAAACAGTCATGAGAACTGTTAACGGACTATCTAATGTGGAGATATTACTGAAAACTCAGGTGGTGATGCTTTCCGGCGACGGTCGTGTTGAGAGCATGGTAATTGAGAATACAGATTCCGGAGAAAGAAAAGAGATAAGTGTAAACGGAGTTTTCCCTGCTATTGGGTATGAGCCTAACAATATGAACTTTGATAACGTGGTTGAATTAGACCATGGGGGATATATAATAACCGATGAAAAACGTCAGACCAAAACACCGGGAATCTTTGCTGCAGGAGATGCCATACGGAAAAATTACAGACAACTTACAACCGCTGCAGCAGACGGTACAATTGCAGCTTTGTCAGCGTCAAAGTATCTCGAGATGGAGTGATTCCATCTCTTTTTCTTTACAGTAAGAGATAGACAGAAGGTGAAGTTTTGTGCTATAATCATTTAAGCAAATTAATGCACAAAAGGAGACGCATTATGGAACCAAAATACAGACGCGTTCTTCTGAAAATCAGTGGTGAAGCACTTGCAGGAGAACAGAAATTTGGAATCAACGAAGAAATGGTTAAGAAAGTTGCTTCTCAGGTTAAGGAAATCCATGACCTGGGGGTTGAAGTTGCCATCGTAGTGGGCGGCGGTAATTTCTGGAGAGGCAGAACCAGCAAGGATATGGACAGAGCAACAGCAGATTATATGGGAATGCTGGCAACTGTTATGAACTCCCTGGCTCTTCAGGACGGATTGCTGGCTGCAGGAGTTAAGGCGAGAGTTCAGACTGCAATTGAAATGACCGAGATTGCTGAATCTTATGCCAGAAGAAAGGCAATAAGTGAACTGGAACAGAAGGATGTGGTAATCTTCGGTGCAGGAACGGGAAGTCCTTTCTTCTCTACTGACACAACAGCAGCATTAAGGGCAGTTGAAGTTGATGCGGACATTATTCTTTTAGCGAAAAATGTCGACGCAGTATATTCAGATGACCCTCAGACTAATCCAAATGCAGTAAAGTTTGATGAGCTTACACATATGGAGGTTCTTGAGAAAGATCTGAAGGTTATGGATTTAACCGCAGCTACATTGTGCAAAGATAATAACATTGCAATTCACGTTTTCGGCGTTGCTGATGAGGGAAATATCCTTAAGGCAGTATGCGGTGAGAAAATTGGTACACTTATAAAATAGGAGGAACGACGATGAGCCATTCACACAAAACTTTAGAAGAAAGAATTGAAAGAAGTATTTCAGTTTTAAAAGAGGATTTAAACACAGTAAGAGCAGGAAGAGCTAATCCTGCAATTCTGGACAAGGTAATGGTAGACTATTACGGATGTCCTACACCATTAAAGAACCTGTCCAATATTACAGTACCTGATCCAAGAACTCTTATGATTTCACCTTTTGACACTAAGAGTATCGGTGATATTGAAAAGGCAATCAACATTGCAGGCATCGGCATTACACCTACAAACGACGGAAAAGTTATCAGACTTGCAATCCCTCAGCTTACTGAAGAGAGAAGAAAAGAACTGACCAAGACTACTAAGAAGATGGGTGAAGATGCTAAGGTTGCTGTAAGAAATCTTAGAAGAGATGCAAATGAACAGCTTAAGAAGAGTCAGAAGGATGGAGAAATAACAGAAGACGATTTAAAGAAAGATTTAGATAAAGTTCAGAAGACTGTTGAGGCAGCAATTAAGAAAATTGACGATATTGTTGCTGTAAAGGATAAGGAAATCCTGGAAGTATAAAATCGTTCATATATGAAAATCATGAAGGGCTGTTTCCGAAAGAAACAGCCCACAAGTTTATAACTCATAAAATAGGGGAAAAGATTATGATAGACAGGAACAGAGTACCTGAACACGTCGCTATAATAATGGACGGTAACGGAAGATGGGCTAAGAAGAGACTTCTACCGAGAGTGGCGGGACATAATGCAGGTATGTTGGCAATGAAGGAAATAGTAAAGGTCTCATCAACATTAGGAGTTAAGCATCTGACAGTTTATGCTTTTTCAACAGAAAACTGGAAGAGAACCGAAGATGAAATCAGCGGTATTTTTAAGCTACTGATTAAATACGTAGACAGTGAGCTTGACGAATTGAACGAGAACAACGTAAAGGTAAGAATTCTCGGAGATTATAGCGTTATTCCGAAGGCTGCAATAGACAGACTTGAAAAATCACTGAAGACCACATGTAATAATACAGGGTTACAGTTTAACATAGCTTTGAACTATGGAAGCAGAGCAGAAATAGTGAGAGCGGTCAATAGAATAAACAGGGATGTGAAGGAAGGCATACTGCCTGAAGACACAGAAGTTACAGAAGAGCTGATAAGCAGATACCTGTACACAGGTGAAGAGAACGGAAATATTCCTGATCCGGACCTGATTATCAGAACAAGTGGAGAGGAAAGATTATCAAACTTCCTGCTGTGGCAAAGCGCATACAGCGAATTTGCATTTACCGACGTGCTGTGGCCTGACTTTACACCAACAGAATATGAAAGATTGATCGAAGTATATCAGAACAGAGATCGAAGATTTGGAGGAAGAAAATAACATGAAAACCAGAATTATTTCAGGACTGGTAATGGTACCACTTCTAATATTTGTATATCTTGGAGGTTATCCGCTGCTGGCAATGTGCGTTCTTATCGGAATTATCGGAGTAAAGGAGTTCTATGACGGCTTCAGAGCTATGGGGATAAATCCTTCCCTAAATATAGCATTGGCATCAGCTTTTGTTCTATATGTGATTAACGGACTTGCTCCGGGCAACTTTGAACTCATTTGTGCATGGTTTGCGGGAAGCATAATGCTCAGCTCTCTTTACATGTTTAAAACCACAGAGAGAACACCTCTGGATGCAATGGCAACCATGATTGGAATAATATATGTAATATTCTTCTCGTTCCATGTGGTACTTGTGGATCAGAATGAGGTTTACTCTGTGCTAATCTGGCTGGTGCTGCTATCAGCATTTTGTACGGATATCTTTGCATACTTCAGCGGTTATTTCTTTGGAAAGCACAAGCTTTGTCCTAATCTAAGTCCAAAGAAGACCATAGAAGGAGCAATAGGAGGAACCTTGGGCAGTGTAATCTGTTCAGGATTATTCGGATACTTTGTTGTACCTTCCATATGGTGGCACTGCCTGATTATGGGTCTTATTGCAGCTGTATTCTCACAGTTCGGAGATTTAACGGCAAGTGCGTACAAGAGAAAGATGGGCATTAAGGATTACGGAAATCTGATTCCGGGACACGGTGGTATTATGGACAGATTTGACAGCGTTCTGTTTACTGCTCCAATAATCTACTATTACATTGCAATAGTACTTATGTAAGAGGTATATAAATGAAAAAGGTAGCAATACTTGGAAGTACAGGCTCTATAGGAACTCAGGCTCTGGATGTAATCAGAGGAAGAAGAGCAGATTTTGAGATTACTGCTTTAACATGTGGTACCAATATAGAGCTTATTACTGAGCAGATAAAAGAATTTAATCCTAAGATTGTGGCAGTAGGCAGTGCAGAAGATGCGGGAAGACTGCAGAGTATCTTTCCTGAGCTGGACATATATTATGGTGAAGAAGGACAGATTACAGCAGCAGAATCAGAAGGAGATATTCTCCTCAATTCATTAATGGGAATGAGAGGCCTTGTTCCAACCTACAGAGCCATAGAAATGGGTAAGGATATCGCCCTTGCAAACAAGGAAACACTGGTTGCCGGTGGTCAGGTTGTAATGGATGCGGTTTCAAGGAATAACGTAAAAATGCTGCCTGTGGACAGTGAACACAGTGCTATTTTTCAGTGCCTGGAAGGCAACAAAGGTAAAAAAATCAGCAAAATTCTGTTGACTGCGTCCGGAGGCCCCTTCCGCGGATATTCCATGGAGGAATTGGAAAAAGTTACTCTTTCACAGGCTTTGAAACATCCAAAGTGGACTATGGGACGAAAGATTACCATAGACTCTGCTACAATGATGAACAAAGGACTGGAAGTTATAGAGGCAAAATGGCTCTTTGATGTACCTCTTGACAGAATTCAGATACTGGTGCACCCACAGAGCATCGTTCATTCCGCAGTGGAATTTGAAGACACCTCTGTAATTGCACAGCTGGGACTTCCTGATATGAGGATACCTATCAGCGTAGCGTTGGGATACCCTGACAGAATCCCATACTGTGGAAAAGGACTCGATTTCTTCAGGGAGGGAGCAACTCTTACCTTTGAAGAACCAAATCCTGAGGTTTTCAGGTGTATTAAACTGGCATATCAGGCTTCAGAAGCAGGAGGCAGTTATCCGGTAGTGCTTAACGGTGCCAACGAGGTGCTGGTAGAAAAGTTCTTAAACGAGGAAATATCATTTATAGATATTCAGAGAACACTGGAAGAAATGTTAGAAAAGCATAATCCTACATATAATTTAGGATTGGAAGATATTATTAATATTGACCAGGAAATTCGTAAGGAGATTAGAGAAAAAATATGACGGCAGTATACGCTATAATTCTTTTTGTGTTATTAATATTCCCTCATGAGCTGGGGCATTTTATAGTTGCCAAGGCCGCGGGAGTAAAAGTAAATGAGTTTGCCTTCGGTATGGGCCCTGCTCTGTTCAAAAAACAAAAGGGAGAAACCACATACTCTATTCGTTTAGTTCCCATAGGAGGATTCTGTGCTATGGAGGGTGAGGATGAAAACTCCGATGATGACAGAGCCTTTAACAACAAACCGGCGTGGGCAAAGATTTCTATTCTTGTAGCAGGAGCAGCCATGAATGTCCTGATTGCATTTCTCGTGATGACGATTATGATGTGTGTATACGGACAGGTGGATTCAACTATGGTTGACCAGGTGCAGGAGGGTATGCCTGCCTATGAAGCGGGAATG
Organism: Eubacteriaceae bacterium; assembly: GCA_029012125.1. Classification (GTDB taxonomy): domain Bacteria; phylum Bacillota; class Clostridia; order Peptostreptococcales; family Anaerovoracaceae; genus Senimuribacter. The sequence continues at coordinate 31,583 of JAQXLM010000061.1, forward strand.
ATTCCGGGAGACAAGATTGTTCAAATTGATGAAACCGAAATTGATAACTGGAACAGGATTAGCGAAGCCATAGGTTCCGACGAAAAGAGACATAATATCATAGTAGAACGTGACGGGCAGAGGATGGAATTGAAGATGACTCCCGTTCTAAGTGACGACGGAACCGAAAGATACGTTATAGGAATAACACCTGTAGTAACTCATAATGTTTTTAAATCAATAGTGAATGGTGCAAAAGCTACCTGGGGTCTGGGGCGTCTTATGGTAGAGTCTTTGAGAATGCTTGTAACCAGGGAAGCTTCGGTAAATGATATTACAGGTCCGGTTGGTATAATATCCATGGCAGGAGAGACGGCAACCTACGGCTTGACTTATTTTGGCAACCTGCTGGCTTTGATGAGCCTGAATCTTGCATTTATCAATCTGTTACCTTTGCCGGCACTTGACGGAGGAAGAATACTGTTTGTTATTATCAGAAAAATTGCAGGCGGACGCATTTCTGACCAGGCAGAGGCAGCTATCCATTCCCTGGGCATGATCTTGTTGATTGTGCTCATGATATTCATTACGTTTAATGATTTTGAGAGGTTTTTGTAATGAGAAAGAGTGTTAGATGTGGCAATGTAATAATAGGCGGAGGAGCACCGGTTTCAATTCAGTCCATGACAAACGTAGATTCTCACGATGAAAGGGCATTGATCCATCAGATTGGGAGATTGACTGAAGCAGGCTGCCAGATTGTAAGAATCGCCATTCCGGATAGAGAGGCCGTGGAAACTCTTGCCAGGGTAAAGGCTCAGACAACTGTTCCACTGGTTGCTGATATCCATTTTGATTACAAGCTTGCTATCGGTGCAATCGAGGCAGGTGTTGATAAGATAAGAATTAATCCGGGAAATATCGGTTCACGTGACAGAGTGAAGGACGTGGTCAAAGCGGCCAAGGAGCGTTCGGTACCTATTAGAATCGGTGTAAATTCCGGATCTCTGGAAAAAGACATTCTTGAAAAGAACGGCGGGGTAACGGCTGAAGGTCTTGCCGAAAGTGCAATCAGAAACGTGGAACTTATTGAGGATTTAGGCTATGACAACCTTGTGGTTTCTTTAAAGTCATCTGATGTTTTAATGAACTATCAGGCTCACAAGCTGGTCTCACAGCGTACGGATCATCCTATTCACATTGGAATTACTGAAGCAGGAACACTGAAAAGAGGAAAGGTGAAATCTGCTATAGGAATAGGAGCACTGCTGCTGGACGGAATCGGGGATACTATGCGTGTATCACTGACAGCAGATCCTGTAGAAGAGGTTTATTACGCGAAAGAAATACTGGAAGCAATCGGCATGAGAAAGCCTTGCGTAAATCTGGTTTCTTGTCCAACCTGCGGAAGAACCAAGATTAATCTTCAGAGGTTGGCAGAGGATGTTGACAAGCGCCTGGAGGCAGCGGGAATTGGCGGCGGTCTCAAGGTGGCTGTAATGGGATGCGTGGTAAACGGACCGGGAGAGGCAAGAGAAGCTGATTTCGGTGTAGCCGGTGGAGACGGCAAAGGTGTTATTTTTGCCAAAGGTCAGGTTATCAAAACCGTAAGAGAAGATGATATTGTAGATGAATTAATTAAAGTAATAGAAGGAAAATGAAGAAACTGATTGACAGCAGCATTAACTGGGACAGTATAGGTACCCATGATAAAAGTCAATATAGGTATGAAATTACGGATGCAGTTATTTCTAAAGAGACCGGAGAGCTGACCATAGCACTTCGGCTCAATTTTGTTATGCCCGTTATGGACATGCAGAAGGTTGCCGGAATAATACTACATCAGTTTGGGGACTTGAAAAACGTAAGATTTACATACGAATACGAGGACGTCATTCTGACTGAAAAAGAACTGCTTACTTTATTCATCCCTCATATGATAATGATAGTTAACGGAGACTATATTCTTTGGACTCAAAGCATAATACAAGATAAATTCGATTTTGATGAGAATACTTTGACTATACATACCATAGGAAAGTTTGCGGCAAAGCAGCTCAATAAGAAGGTGGCCATACTTTTCCAAAGGCTGTTAAAAGAAAACTTTAATATGGAGAAAAAAATTGTTTTTGTTAATGATGAAGAAAGTTACGAATCAGCTTCTGAAATGTGGAAGAAAACCGAAGAAGAGGAACTGAAAGTACCGGAGGCAATATACCGGACTCCCGCCAATCATCCTAAGAAGGTGACAGCAGCCGCTCCCATGAAGGGAAAGAGTTCTGCAGGTAACGGTTTTTCAGGTGGCGGTTTCCGACGCAGAGAAAAGGAAACTCCTGCTGAGGGAAATCGAATAATGGGCAGGGATATCATAGGACAATCCGTATCCATGAGCAGTCTGGCAGCAGATTCCGGAACGGTTATTCTGGAAGGAATACTGTTTAACAAGGAATCCAGACCTATCAAAAATGATAAGAAGCTGGTAACTTTGTTAATTACGGATAAGAAAACCTCCGTTTGTTTGAAGTGCTTCTGCTCCAATGAAAAATGGGAGGAGATAAACACTCTCCTTAAGAATGGGGATTACATAAAGGTCAGAGGTGAAACCGAATGGGATAAATACGATAACTGCCTGACCGTCATGATTAAGGATATCACCAAAGGCCAAATCGAAAAACGCAGGGATACATGTGAAAAGGGAAAGCGTGTAGAGTTACATGCCCACACGAAAATGAGCGCAATGGATGGGCTGAATGAGGCGGCTGATCTGGTAAAGACGGCAGCAGCCTGGGGGCAGCCTGCAGTGGCCGTAACCGACCATGGAGTTGTTCAAAGCTTCCCTGATGCGGCAAAGACTGCGAAAAAGCTGGCCGGAGACAAGAACAATCCTGTTAATATAAAAATCATTTACGGCATGGAGGGTTATGTTTTTGACGATAAAGACTGGTATGGACCGGACGGTACTCTGGACTATAAAACGCCGAAAACAAATCACATTATTCTGATTGCCAGAACTCAGGAAGGCTTGAAGAATATCTACAAACTTGTTTCCTATTCTCATCTCAATTACTTTTACAAGAAACCAAGGCTGCCTAAGTCTGTAATAGCCCGGCACAGAGATGGCCTGATAATCGGCTCGGCATGTGAGGCCGGTGAGGTGTACAGTGCAATGGTTAACGGTGCTTCTGATGAGGAACTTGAAGCTATTGCTGAATTCTATGACTATCTTGAAATACAGCCTGTTATTAATAACAGGTTCATGATAGAGAAGGGCATGGTTTCGGGAGAGGATGAAATCAGATCATTTAATAAAAGAATAGTTGCTCTTGGAAAACGTATGGGCAAGCCTGTAGTTGCGACCACCGATGCTCATTATGGAGAACCTGAGGATGCGATTTACAGAAACATACTCATGGCCGGCATGGGATTTAAGGATGCAGAAAACGGTCAGGGGCTCTATATGCGTACTACTGATGAAATGCTGGAAGAGTTCAGCTATCTGGGAGAAGATACCGCCTTCGAGGTTGTAATTGAGAACACCAATAAGATTGCTGATATGGTGGATGGTACAATTTTACCTGTCCCAAAGGGGAAATTCCCTCCTAAAATTGAAGGCGCTGAGGAGACTTTGCGTAAAACCTGTATGGATAAAGCACACAGCATCTACGGTGATCCTCTTCCGCCGGAAATTGAATCAAGACTTGAAACGGAACTTAACTCCATAATAAACAACGGATATGCGGTCATGTATGTGTCTGCACAGATGCTGGTTCATAAATCCATGTCAGATGGCTACCTGGTAGGTTCCCGAGGCTCCGTAGGGTCATCCTTTGCTGCAACAATGGCAGGAATTACAGAGGTTAATCCTCTGGATCCCCATTACATTTGTCCAAACTGCAAACACATTGAATGGGGAGACAAGCAGCTTTACGACTGTGGAATAGACATGCCGGAAAAGGCTTGTCCAAAGTGCGGCACCATGATGAACCGTGACGGATATACCATTCCATTTGCTACGTTCCTTGGCTTTAACGGCGATAAGGAACCTGATATCGACCTGAACTTTGCAGGTGAGTATCAGCCGGTTGCCCATAAATATGTAGGCGAAATATTTGGAGAAAAAAATGTTTTCAAAGCAGGAACAGTAGGTACTGTAGCTGACAAAACGGCTTTCGGTTATGTAAAGAAGTTTGCTGAGGAGTTTAACAGGCCTATAAACAAATTCGAGGCCGACCGTCTAAGCCAAGGCTGCACCGGCGTTAAACGAACGACGGGGCAGCACCCGGGTGGGATAATAATAGTGCCTGACGATCATGAGATTTATGAATTCTGTCCGGTACAGCATCCTGCCAATGATGTTAAGTCTGACATCGTCACTACACACTTTGATTATCATAAAATAGATGAAAACCTTCTGAAACTGGATATCCTGGGTCACAACATTCCATCCATGATCAGACAGCTTCAGGACATGACCGGAATAGACCCGATGAAGGCCGACCTTACTGACAGAAAGGTACTGAGCATTTTCAACGGAATAGAAGCGTTGGACATCAAAGATCCCAACTACAAGTATACTCATGGTTCATATGCCATCCCTGAGTTTGGAACAAGCTTTGTAAGACAGATGCTTGACGATACCAAGCCGGATAAATTCGCTGACCTGGTCAGAATTTCCGGTTTCTCTCACGGTACAGATGTATGGTTGAACAATGCTCAGGATTACATCCGTGACGGTACAGCTACAATGCGTGAGGTTATTTCCACCCGAGACGACATCATGAACTACCTTATTCTAAAGGGTATTGATAACAAAACGTCGTTCCAGATTATGGAAGACGTCAGAAAAAACAGGCCTCTGAAGGAGGAACAGCTTGCAGTGATGAAGGAACACGATGTTCCCGACTGGTATATCGATTCATGCATCAAAATTCAGTACATGTTCCCGAGAGCTCATGCGGTTGCCTATGTTATGATGTCATTCCGTATGGCATGGTATAAGGTATACTATCCTGTAGAGTTCTATGCAACTTACTTTTCCAGTACCGTTTCAAACTTTGATACGGAGACTATTCTGAAAGGACCGCAGGCATGTCTGGACAGAATCCAGGCCATTAACGATATGGGAAACAATGCAACCACAAAGGAACAATCGGATATTCTTGTTCTGGAAGTTGCATATGAAATGTATTCTCGAGGATATGAATTTACACCTGCAAGGTTGGGAAAATCAAAGGCTTTAAAGTTCTGGGCAGATGAAGGCAAGGTTCTGCTGCCCTTCGTTGCACTGGACGGACTGGGGGACAATGCGGCAACAGCCTTCGCAGAAGCCTACGATGAAAAGCCTTTTGATACAGTAGAAGAGGCCATAAACCGATCAAAATTGAATAAGACAGCCGTAGAGGCGCTGCGTAATCACGGAGTATTTAAGGGACTGCCTGAAACCGATCAGCTGTCATTATTCTAGGTGTTAAGTTTAATACGGAACTGTAGAACCAATACCGGGATATTTATGAAAAAACCCCCTTGACTGAGGGGAGAATATGTGGTAAGGTTATGAACTGTTAAGCGGTAAAACCGGTTTCAGAAAAGAAACAGGGCTTGCCGACTGACAAACATCATGCCTGCCGGCTGCAAATCTAGACTTTAGGAAAATG
>JAQXLM010000062.1 GCA_029012125.1 Eubacteriaceae bacterium
ATTACACATATCACCTGGAGGAAGGTAATGAAACGAGTCTCGGCTCCCATATGCTTGAAGTTTGCCCTTCCATTGCTGGTTCTAAGCCAAGAATTGAAGTCCATCCACTGGGAATCGGCAACAGAAAGGATCCTGCAAGGCTGGTCTTCAGCGGGAAGACAGGAGATGCTGTGGTGGCTACCCTTATCGATTTGGGAAACAGGTTCAGACTGATTGTCCAGGATATACATGTGGTGGAGCCTATATTTGAAATGCCTAATCTCCCTGTGGCAAGAGTAATGTGGAAGGCAGAACCTGACCTTCTGACAGGACTTGAATGCTGGATACAGGCAGGAGGAGCTCATCACAGTGTCCTGTCCTATGATGTGGATGCAGAAATGCTAAGAGACTGGGCGCGCATCATGGATATCGAGTTTGTTCATATAACCAAGGACACAAAGGTAGAGCAGTTTGAACGAGATCTGTTTCTCAACGATATGGTCTGGAAGCTACGCTGACAAAGAGGCGCTTTGTTTTACTTCTCTTTCAAAGAACTGGAGATTTCCAGTTCTTTCTTTTTTCTTCCTAATCCACATTTTATGCTTCAGATTTTGCCTCCGAACTCTATGATTTAAGATTTCCACTTCTAAAACTCAGCTCATCCGGTTTTTTGTTGTTCATAAGTTTTACCCAACAATTCTGAAAATTCCTTCTCATGGCATTCCCAGACCTTCCTTTTTACTTCCATCTTCCTGTGCCAGGAAAAGCATACAATATCTTGTCGAAGAAATAGTCAAAGTCCCTGAAGGCTCTTATTTGTGGAGCATTTTTAAATACGTGATTGCTTCATGCACGGTTGAGAAGGTTTTGCATTGGGTGCAAAGCCATTGATTTCTTTTATCAGTATCCTCCAAGCCAGGCAAACCATCCGAAAGAAGATTGTGCAGTGTCTTTTCCGCATTTATTACAGCGGTTGGATAATGCTCTGCAATGCGGGCTGTTGATTCATAATCCCCTTTGAAGTATGAGGGTTCCTTTGCTTTAACCTCTGCAAGCATTTTCTCTTTATCCGAAACAGAAAGCAGCGGTGGGGCAAACATCTTATAGTGAAGCATCAGCCAATACTCAATACAGCCTGTGGTCATTAGTAGGCGAACCCTAATGTTTGGAGACTTTCTCAGCTTTCTTAGGTTCTTGATAATCTTTAATCGTTTTTCCCAGTTTCCGATATCCTTCGTTTCAACATCAAAGAAAAACCAGATCTCATCTGTGACTTCAGCACTATTTCGGAATTTTGGATCTTTTTTGAATCGGCTGTCTGCTTCATCAAACAACCCAGTGGCAGCTGGTCTTTTAATTACTGCAACATCAGAAAACTTTCGCTTTAAAAAGTCTGTATATGCCTGCTCGCTTTCTCCTTCACAGAATACATATATGAGAGGTTTGGTCTTTTTGATTTGTCGAGGCATTACTCCACCTCCTCGATTTTGATATTGGGGATGGCTCCATATTTGCCAATTAGATAACCCTTTCTAATGTTGTCAGTTGTTCTTGTAGAGAATTCGCTGATGGTGTATAACTCAGATGCTCCGTCCTCCGAATCTTTGTCAACAAAATAGAGCTGATCTTTTCTGAGAAGTTCCATATTCAGCAGTTCTGTGTTATGTGTAGTGAATATTATCTGAGCACCATGGGGGTTTGTACGTTTGCTCTGGAACTTGGACACAATGAAATCTACCAGCATGGGATGAAGATCCCGTTCAATTTCATCCACCAACAGAACTCCACCGCGTACCAATGCAGATTCTATTGCAGGTGCGATTGACATCAGCTTTCTTGTTCCATCGGATTCATCCTCCAACTCTAGCGAATATAACTGACTTGCCCCATTTTTATTCCGTCCCTTATGCTTTGAAGTAGCTACGACTTCTCCCATCTCCAGCCGTACCTCAGAGTTGTTTGATGAATTGGAAAGAGTATGGATGAACTGCACCAAAGCAGTTTTAATGCCGTCTGGAATGTTGTCTGGAAGCGCGGCTTCAGCTTCAACTTCCTGGCTGTTTATTTCAAACTGCATATCTTCAATGCCCAGGTCAGCCGTTTTGGCATAATCCGAAATTGTCCTTAGCATATTTGTGTCATCAGAATATTCCATGATTTGACGAGGTATATCGGAGTAATCCCTGGAGAAGAACAACTCTTCTCTGAACCATCTCATTGCACTGGAGCAAGCTGCATCATTCATTGTGCATGCGACAGAGAAAAACAGCTGATTTGACGCAACTACTTCACTGATGAGTCTTCGGCGGGATTTATCCCCAGTAAAGGAAAAGATTTGTCCTTTCCTGGAGAAAACCAAGGCTTTTTGCCCTTTAGGGGCATGAAATAATGACTCTGCCAATATGCTTTCCCTGGTTGCAGAGAAAGCATACCAGTATTTTATGCCCTCTGACGTGTAGATAAATTCAAACTCGGTAGGCTCTGTTGCAGAATAGTCATTCAATGCAAAGGGAACCACAGGGATAGACGCCTTTTCGTGCTGTGTCTTTTGCGCATTCCTGATAAACTGTGCTGCAAGCCAGAAGGCACGGATTACATTGCTTTTGCCACCTCCATTTTTACCGTAGATAACAGCCCCAGGCAATAGCTTTATACCATTATATAAAATAAGACTGTTCCTAAAGGTTCCTAAACCAGTTGCCTCCATGGAGAGGACGGCATCATCTCTAAAGGACCTATAGTTTTTAAAACGGAATTCAATCAGCATAAGAATCACCTCCTTCTGTAGCATATCCATAAATATAATAATATATAACAGAAATTAGCAATTTTTTTGATTTTTTTTGGCTAATTTTTCTAATTTAGGTTTTATTCCCCGACAATTCCATCCAACAATTATGGAAAGTAGCAGTTATTGCCAATCCAGAAAAATCTTCTCTCTTCCATTCCCATGGAAACCCATAAGCGTTGTCTTTTTCTGGTACTACTTGCAATATGAGCATATCTCCCTAACCTCAGCATTCAAGGGGCATGTCCAATACACCTCTCTATATAGATTTTCTATTGACTCATGACGGTCCGTAGGAAACGAAGATTTCGATAGACTGCCACTTGTACTACTTATCATGATTTTCCTCTCAAGTTTCGTCGCTTCCGTCTAACGATTATGTGGTTCTCCATTTCCAACTCTTGAACAACAGATTTCCGAAGAACCAAGTTTAGGGCTGAACCAAAGCCTTCAGAAACCCACTCATTCTTCTTTCACGAAAGAAGCAAAGGATAACTTGAATTGGATTCTCTCATGTTGACAAATCCATACTCTTTTCAGTAAAAGTTTATCTATAAATAAGGAGCAATTGCCATGAGAATCACAGCAGCAGTTACAAAGGCAAAGGGAGAGCCC
>JAQXLM010000063.1 GCA_029012125.1 Eubacteriaceae bacterium
GGAGAAGACAAGTATCTGATAACCATCAATTATGACAAAGAGGACGAAACTGAAATGGTAATTCGAATCTTATCCTTCGGACCGATGATTCGGGTAACAGCACCGTCCCATTGCATTAGTTTAATAAAGCAGAGACTGATAGACCAAAAAAGTTGTGAGCAATAGGTGTTCGCAACTTTTTTTCCGTGATATGGAAACTTTGATTCAATATAATGAGGGTGTGAAGGAGAAGGGAGAAAGGAACATATTATGTTAGAAATAAAAGGAAAAGTAAACACTGCAATCTGCTATGCAAATGTTATTGAAGAGGGGGCCATAGAGCAAATCCGTAAAATGTGCGACTACAACCTGACTGAGGGAAGCTGCGTAAGAATTATGCCTGATGTCCATGAAGGAAAGGGATGCACAATAGGTACTACTATGACAGTTGCAGATAAGGTTTGTCCTAATATCGTAGGAGTCGATATAGGATGCGGAATGTATACCGTTAAGTTGGAAAACAAGACGTTGAATTTAGAAAAAATCGATGAAGCATGCCACTATATTCCATCAGGAAAAGACGTATGGGAAGGGAGGATGGAGCGATTTGATCTTACATCCCTTCGATGCTATCGTTCGCTAAAAGATACCAGGAGACTGGAGCGTTCTCTGGGAACTCTGGGAGGCGGCAATCATTTTATAGAAATAGATGTGGCATCAGACGGCACATATTATCTGATAATTCATTCCGGAAGCAGGAATCTTGGAAAGCAGGTAGCAGAAATCTATCAGAAGCTGGCTATCGATATTCATTCCGGCAAAGAAGACTACTATATCAGGCGAAATGATATTATCAAAACCTATAAGGCTGAGGGAAGAAGAAATGAAATTCAGTCTGCTTTGATGCAGCTTGAAAAAGAATATGATGCAAAGCATCCGGATGTTCCTGAGGAACTTTGCTGGCTACAAGGAACATTTCTGGAGGACTATCTTCACGACGTAGAAATCTGTCAGAATTTTGCCAAAAGAAGCAGAGAAAAAATGGCAGAAATCATACTTGAAAGAACCGGGATGACCTGTGCAGAAGCTTTCCACACAATTCATAATTACATTGATATAGAAGAAATGATTCTTCGAAAAGGTGCTATTGCAGCTCACGCAGGAGAGAAAGTTCTGATACCTATCAATATGCGTGACGGATCTGTTATCGCCGTAGGAAAGGGCAATCCTGAATGGAACTATTCCGCTCCCCATGGCGCAGGCCGTCTGATGTCCAGGTCGGAGGCGCAGGCAAAGCTGAGTCTGGATGAGTATAAGGCTGCTATGGAAGGAATATACACCACATCCGTAAATGAGCACACTTTAGATGAGGCCCCAATGGCATACAAAGCACTTGATGACATAATTGACGTAATCGGCGAATCAGTAGACATTATTGATATAATGAAACCCGTATTCAATTTCAAAGCATAGGAATGCCAACATGTGTACATGTGAAGAAGCGGCGGGGAGAAATGAAATAATACTTGAACTGTACCCCTGAGTTCTCTTACAATAAAAGAGGACTCAGGGTTTTTGATGTGACTGATAAGTAAAAAAAGAGAAATTCGATAGGAGAATATTGATTTATGCGAGTACTTGTAATTCCTGATATTCATCTGAAAACGTGGATATTTGACAGGGCAGAGAAAATCTTAAAAGATGGTAAGGCGGAGCATGCTGTGTGCCTTATGGATATGCCGGATGACTGGGATATGGGATTTCAGATAGAGCGATATAAAGAAACTTTTGACCGGGCAATAGCCTTTGCTGTAGACTATCCGGATACTCTGTGGTGTTACGGCAATCATGATGTCAGTTATCCATGGGGAAAGCTTGAGACCGGGTATTCTCCTTATGCCGAGAGGACGGTTATATCAAAGCTTGAAGAACTAAAAAACAGCCTCAAGTATCCGGAACAGATAAACATAATGCATCGGATTGACAATGTTCTTTTCTCACATGGTGGGCTTACTACTGATTTTTTGAAATGGTTTAACGAAGATCTGATGAATGCGGATATAGATGATGTAATAGCAGCGGTGAACGATGCTTCGCCATATTATCTCTGGGATGATGAATCTCCGTTATGGCTCAGACCTCAGGATAAGACCAGAGAGACATTCAGAGCAGATACATACAAACAAGTAGTAGGACATACTCCGGTGGAGAAGATATTTGAAAAAAACGGCATCATATCGACAGATGTGTTCTCTACATACAGAGACGGGACTCAGATTGGAGAGTCTGCGATGATTGTAATTGATTCTGAAACCGGTGAATATGACAAGATAGAGGTTGTGGGAAAATAGGGGTACTAAATGGGGTGAATCAAGGATTTAAAGGAGGTCTTACATTTTGATAAAAGTCATGTTTGTTTGTCACGGCAATATCTGCCGTTCACCTATGGCGGAATTCGTATTAAAAGACATGGTAGCAAAACGCGGTATTGCCGACCGGTTTGAAATCGCATCAGCGGCTACCAGCACAGAGGAAATATGGAACGGTATCGGAAACCCTGTATACCCGCCGGCCAAAGCAGAGCTGGCAAAACACGGCATAAGCTGCGAAGGAAAACGGGCAGTGCAGCTGAAGGCTTCCGACTATGAATACTATGACTATCTCATAGGTATGGATAGCAGGAATATACGCAACATGGAACGCATGACCGGACATCCGAAGGGAGATAAAATTGCTTTGATGCTGGAGTATGCAGGTCAGAGCAGAGACTGCGCTGATCCATGGTACACCGGAGAGTTTGATGTGACCTACAGAGATGTGGTTACAGGCTGTGAAGCCTTCCTTAAATATCTGGAAGAGCAGGGTAAAATCGAATAGCGGAAAGGCTTATTTCAGAGGCATCAGAACAGCACATTTGATGTCTCTTTTTTTGTGTGGTCTGTTAGTTATTTTAGGAATTAAAATATTTTGATAAAAGTATCAAAGTATACAAATTAAACTATTGTGTTTGACAAAAAAATGTCGTAATATGTAGGCATAAGGGAAATTGATTTTTTTACCCTAATTTTATTACCAACATTGTTGTTCTTGAAGGGAGAAAACAAATGAGAAAGAGCAAATTATTAATCATCGCATTATCATTAGTAATGGTAATGAGCGTATTCGCAGGATGCGGATCATCCGGCGAAGCAAAAGGACAGGTTTACTGGTTAAACTTCAAACCTGAAGCAGACGAAGCTTTACAGCAGATTGCAGCAGATTACACAGAAGAAACCGGCGTTCCTGTAAAAATCGTTACAGCAGCATCCGGAAAGTACGAATCCACTCTGACTGCAGAAATGGATAAGTCAGATGCTCCTACACTATTCGTAGTAGGTAACCCTGCAGCAGTAAGCACATGGAAAGACTACTGCTATGATCTGAAGGATACAGACGTATACAATGAACTGACTTCAGATGACTTTACTCTATACGATGAAAGTGGAAAAGCATGCTCAATCGGATATTGCTTCGAAGCATTCGGTATTATCACAAACGTTGATCTTCTAAAGCAGGCTGGATATGAAGTAAGTGACATTAAGGACTTCGCTTCACTGAAGGCTGTAGCAGAAGATATCCACGCTAGAGCTGGCGAATTAGGATTTGATGCATTCACATCATCCGGTATGGACGATACTTCATCATGGAGATTCTCCGGTCACCTTTCAAACATGCCTTTATTCTATGAAGCAAGAGATGACGAATGGAAAGAATGCCCTGCAGAAATTAAGGGTACATATCTTGAAAACTACAAGAATATTTGGGACTTATACATCAACAACGCTGCTCAGGATAAGGCTTCCTTAGCAACAGGCGGATATGATGCAGAAGGTGAATTCTTAGCAGGTAAGGCAGTATTCTTCCAGAACGGAAGCTGGGAATATGCAAAGCTTAGCGAAACTTACACTGACGAACAGATGACTATGATCCCTATCTACTGCGGAGTTGAAGGCGAAGAAAACGCTGGATTATGCGCAGGAACTGAAAACTGCTGGGCAGTTAACGCAAACGCTTCAGAAGATGACATCCAGGCTACTCTTGATTTCATGAAGTGGATGGTTACATCTGAAAAAGGAACTCAGGTAATGGGAGAACAGTTCGGAGTTATTCCTTACAAGGCAGCAGCTGAAAACAATAACTTATTCCTGAAGAAATCAAATGAAATGCTGGCAGACGGCAAATATACAGTTGGCTGGACATTCACTTACACACCAAACGTAAATGACTGGAGAGCAGGACTTGTAGCAGCTATGAACAAGTACGATGCCGGAAAAGGTTCATGGGACGACGTTGAAAAGGCATTCGTTCAGGGATGGGCTGATCAGTATAAGGCAGCAAACGCACAGTAAGCAGCAGTAAGCAACAATTGGTAATATAAAACAAAACAGGGGCGAGGGGTTCATCCCTCGCCTTTTCTTAAAATAAAAACTGGAGGAATCGTTTATGAAGAAAAGACGTGCAAGCGATGGCGCGGCGGTAAACTCCGAATTGTTAAGACGTCCTATCAGGAATTGCTTCTGGCTGTTTTTATTGCCTACAGCGGCAGCCTTCTTTATAGGATTTGTTTATCCGTTCTTTAAAGGATTTTACTTGTCTTTTTGTAAGTTCACAACAACCAGTGACGCAACATTTATTGGAATCAGGAATTATTTTAGTGCATTCAAGGATGCAACATTCCTTCATGCGTTCTGGTATACAGCCCTTTACGCACTGGTATCGCTATTATTAATAAACCTGTTTGCATTTATTATTGCATATTTTCTGACACAGGGCATAAGAGGGTCCAACGTTTTCCGTACTGTATTCTTTATGCCTAACCTGATTGGTGGTATCGTACTGGGTTATATCTGGAGCATGATATTTAACGGCATACTGAGTCAGTATGGCACATCCATCTTAATGGAAACAAAATACGGTTTCTGGGGACTGATAATTTTGATGTGCTGGCAGCAGATCGGATACATGATGATAATATACATCGCAGGTCTTCAGTCAATTCCGGAAGATATGATGGAAGCAGCAAAGATTGACGGAGCAAGCAAGTGGCATACACTTATTCATGTTACCATTCCAAATCTTATGCCATCCATTACAATTTGTACCTTCCTGACACTGACAAATGGATTCAAACTCTTCGACCAGAACATTGCGTTGACAGCAGGACAACCGTTCATTTGGGCAGAAGACGGAAGCGTAATAAAGACTACCGAAATGCTGGCGTTGAATATCTTCAACACATTCTATGGAGAAAGCACAGGTGCCCGTGGTGTAGCACAGGCTAAGGCAGTTATCTTCTTCATACTTGTAGCCGGTATTTCAATCGCTCAGCTGAGAGCAACTAAATCGAAGGAGGTGCAGCAGTAATGAAAAAGAGCAAGTCACTTAGTGGCGAACGTAAATCAAAGAACGTGCTTTTTGCAGTGTTCACAGTAATCTCAATTATTTATGTGCTGCCTATGTTCATAGTTCTTATGAACTCCTTCAAAGCTAATACTTTTGTTAAGACAGCTACATTTGCACTTCCAACAGGAGAAATGGGAGTGGGTTTTGATAACTATATTAAAGGTATGACCTTCGGAAACTATCCTTTCATGAAGTCAGTACTGTTCAGCGTACTGATTACAATAGTTTCCACCGCTCTAATCCTTATCTGTACATCCATGGCAGCATGGTTCATTGCTCGTGTAGACAGCCTGATCTGTAGAATATGCTACTACCTGTTCGTATTTTCTATGGTAGTACCTTTCCAGATGGTAATGTTTACTCTTGCAAAGACTGCAGATACTCTGCACTTGAATACTCCATGGACAATTCCGATTATCTATTTGGGATTTGGAGCGGGACTTGCGGTGTTTATGTTCACGGGATTCATTAAAGGCATACCGCTGGAGATTGAAGAAGCTGCCGCAATAGACGGCTGCGGTCCTGTAAGAACATATTTCAAAGTGGTATTTCCAATGCTTAGACCAACTATGATTTCTGTTGGTATTCTGGAAATCATGTGGATATGGAACGACTACCTGCTTCCATACCTGTCACTGAACCGTACAAAGTACATGACAATTCCTATTCACATCCAGTATCTACAGGGAAGCTACGGCAGCATAGACTTAGGTGCGATTATGGCTCTGATTACTTTAAGTATTATTCCTGTAATCGTATTCTATCTGACATGCCAGAAGCACATCATAAAGGGTGTAGCAGCCGGAGCGGTGAAAGGATAAGCTATGCAGAGAAGAAGCAGTGGAATTTTACTATCAATCACATCATTACCATCGGAATACGGCATAGGAACACTGGGCAGGGAGGCCTACAGCTTTGTGGATTTCCTGAATAAGGCAGAGCAGAAATACTGGCAGCTGCTTCCTGTAGGTCCAATAAGCTATGGCGATTCGCCTTATCAGAGCTTTTCAACCTTTGCCGGAAATCCATATATGGTGGATCTGGAAAAGCTTATAGAAAAGAGTCTTCTGTGTGAAGAAGATGTAAAGAGCATAGATTGGGGTTCTGATCCCCAGCATGTGGATTACGGAAAGCTGTATGCAAACAGATTTGATGTGCTTAAGAAGGCCTTTGTTAACGTCGAAGCAAACAAAGACCTGATAGATGAGAAGGAAATTGAAGATTTTTACGCTGAGAACTCAGCCTGGCTGGATGATTACGCCCTGTTTATGGCTCTGAAGAGACACTTCGGTATGAGACCATGGACTCAGTGGCCTGATGAAAGCATCAGAAAGCACGAGGAACAGGCATGTAAGCTATACAGAGAGGAACTGAAGGACGAGGTTGATCTGTTCAGATTTATACAGTACCTGTTCTACTCACAGTGGAAGGAACTGAAAGCCTATGCTAATGAAAACGGTATAGAGATTATCGGAGACTTACCGATTTATGTGGCACTTGACTCATCTGATGTATGGGCAAACCCTCACTGGTTCTACCTGGATGAGGAGAATATGCCGATAGAAGTATCCGGAGTACCGCCTGACGCATTCAGTGAAACAGGTCAGCTATGGGGAAATCCGCTGTACCGCTGGGACAGAATGGCAGAGAACGGATACGGGTGGTGGATTGATCGTGTTGGAGGAGCATTCCGTCTGTATGATGTTCTTAGAATAGATCATTTCAGAGGCTTTGAAAGCTACTGGGCAGTACCGGCATCAGAAGAAACCGCAATGAACGGACACTGGGTAAAGGGTCCGGACTATGACTTCGTAAGGGTGCTGGCATCATGGTTTTCAGATAAGAGCTTTATTGCAGAAGACCTGGGATACATTACTCCTGAAGTTAAGGCTCTGCTTGATAATTCAGGATTCCCTGGCATGAAGGTTCTGCAGTTTGCCTTTGATTCCAGAGAAGCAAGTAATTATCTTCCACACACATATACAAATAATTGTATATGTTATACGGGAACTCATGATAACACTACACTTGCTGCATGGCCGGATGATGCATCTCCCGAAGACGTGGAATTCGCCAAAGAGTATTTGGGAATTTCAGACAAGGCCTCATTGCCATGGGCTATACTCAGAGCCGGAATGGGCTCTGTAGCTGACACCTTTATCGCTCAGATGCAGGATTATCTTGAACTTGGACCTGAGGGTCGCATGAATACACCGGGTATTCCTGAGGGTAACTGGACATGGCGAATGAAAAAAGGCGCTGCATCAGAAGAACTGGCTGAAAAAATCGCGGGAATCACAAAATTGTACGGAAGGAGTTGTCGTTAATGGCAAACGTAACACTAAAGAATATAAAGAAAATTTATCCATATGTAAAACCTAAGAAGAAAAAGGGTGAGCCGGAGAAGAAGACAAACCTTAAGCTGACCGATGATGGCGTAATCGCAGTTGACGATTTTAACATTGAAATCGCTGACAAGGAATTCATCGTACTGGTTGGACCTTCCGGATGCGGAAAATCCACTACACTTCGTATGATTGCAGGTCTGGAAGAAATTTCAGAAGGAGATTTGTACATCGACGGAGAAAGAGTTAATGACGTGGCACCTAAGGATAGAGACATAGCAATGGTATTCCAGAGCTATGCACTGTATCCTCATATGACTGTATATGATAACATGGCCTTTCCTCTAAAGATGAGAAAGGTTCCAAAGGATGAAATCGACAAGAAGGTAAGAGAGGCGGCAGAAATTCTGGATATCACCAACTATCTGGATCGTAAGCCTAAGGCTCTTTCCGGAGGACAGAGACAGAGAGTTGCAATCGGACGTGCAATCGTACGTAATCCTAAAGTATTCCTTATGGACGAGCCTCTGTCAAATCTGGACGCAAAGCTTCGTAATCAGATGCGTGCCGAAATCATCAAACTTCGTAAGGTTATCGATACTACATTCGTATATGTAACTCATGACCAGACAGAAGCGATGACTTTAGGTGATCGTATAGTAATCATGAAGGACGGCGAAATACAGCAGATCGGAACACCACAGGAAGTATTCCGTCATCCTGCAAATCTGTTTGTAGCAGGTTTCATAGGAGTTCCTCAGATGAACTATTACGATGCTAAGCTGGTAATCGAAGATGGAGACTATTACGTAGTAGTAGGTAACATGAAGGTTAAGCTATCAGAATCAAAGCAGACAAATCTGAAGAAGAATGCAGTTGAACCTAAGGATGTTGTTCTGGGCGTTCGTCCTCCACATATGAGCATTGCTAAGGATAAAAACAATGCAATTGCAGGTACTCTTGAAGTATTCGAAGACATGGGAAGTGAAATATATCTTCACGTTAATGCCCTTGGCAAAGAATCAATCGTAATTGTACCTACAGTTGATCTGGCAGAAGGCACTGCTTTTGAATCAGGTCAGGAGGTTGCGCTGACATTCACAGGCGACATGGCATTAGTATTCGATCCGGAAACAGAAAAGAATCTGGAATTCTAATACCGGAGAAAAGTAAATAGGCATAAAAATACGGTGTAAGAGATTTTCCTCCTACACCGTTTTTTCACTTATGAACTATGTATGGATTATGTTAAATCTCAAAAGTCTGGAACTTACCCTGTTCCTGATTGACATCGTCAACGAATTCATAATCATTTCCCGGAAGTATAGCATTGGCAGCGATTCCTACTATAGCAGCGATTGCAAGTCCGGAAAGTGTGATTGTTGTATGGGCCACTGTAAATGAAATGCCTCCTACAGCGTTGAAACCTAACGCACATACGAGAATCAGAGCTGTAATGATGGTATTTCTTGATTTTGTGAAATCAACCTGGTTTTCAACCACGTTTCTGATACCGATTGCGGAAATCATTCCGTAAAGGATAAGGGAAACACCACCGATAATTGCAGGTGGGATTGAAGAAATAATGAAGCTCACTTTTGGAATACATGACAGCATAATTGCGAATACTGCTGCGATTCTGATTACTCTTGGGTCGTAAATCTTAGTCAGGGCCAGAACACCTGTATTTTCGCCATAGGTAGTGTTTGCAGGACCACCGAAGGCAGATGAAAGTGCTGTAGCAAGACCGTCTCCCAGAAGGGTTCTGTGAAGTCCCGGATTTGCCAGATAGTTTTCTCCGGTAGTTGCACCGATAGCTGAAATATCTCCGATATGTTCCATCATAGTAGCTAGAGCAATGGGCATTATAGTGATAATTGCACTGATATCGAATTTCATAATCATAATATCAGGCAATCCGAAAAGAGGCTGCTGGCCAATAGCTGACAGGCTGACCTCTCCCATAAAGATGGCAACAACATAAGAAACGCATACTCCGATGATGATAGGAACGATTTTCGCCATGCCTCTTCCCCAGATATTGAAGATTATAATTGTAAGCAGAGCTACCAGAGCAAGAATCCAGTTAGTCTGACAGTTTGTAATAGCTGTCGGTGCCAAAATCAAACCGATGGATATGATTATTGGACCTGTAACAACAGGAGGGAAAAACCTCATAACCTTCTTCGTACCAAACGCTTTTATCAAAGCAGCCATAACCAGGTAAACCAGACCTGCTGCGAAAACTCCTCCGCATGCATACGGCAGCATTTCAGTGTTAGGCATTTTGTCCTTCAAAAGCGGAGCTACAGCAGCGTATCCGCCCAGAAAAGCAAAAGATGAACCTAGGAAGGCAGGAACCTTTCCTTTAGTAATAAAGTGAAACAGTAGTGTACCTAAGCCGGCCATGAGAAGAGTTGTGGAAACACTGAGACCGGTAAGGATAGGGACGAGGACCGTCGCTCCAAACATTGCGAAGGTATGCTGTAGTCCCAGAATCAGCATTTTTGGAATTCCAAGCTGGCGAGCATCATATACTGCTTCAGCTTGTCCTGATTTCTTTGTCATTGTTGCCTCCTTGTAATATATTAAATTTTTTCCTAACAAATAAATATAGTATACTGCACCGTCAAAGTCAACAAAAAAGTTATGATATTGCCAAAATCAAAAAACTTCTTGCAATCTTTACATATTAGTAGTATAATTCTTTCGTTATTGGTGAGAAGACTGTTCACAGGCTTATGATTTGAAAAAGGTCAGGAGGTGAATTGGAATATGGCACAAGTTATCGTAAGAGAAAACGAAAGTTTGGAAAGTGCTCTTAAGAGATTCAAGAGATCTTGCGCAAGAGACGGCGTAATGTCTGAACTTAGAAAAAGAGAACACTACGAAAAACCAAGCGTAAAGAGAAAGAAAAAGTCTGAAGCCGCAAGAAAAAAGGCTAAGAAATACTAGTCATTTAGAATCGAGGTGATATAAATGGCTCTGAAAGAACAACTAATGGCTGATTTTAAGGAAGCTATGAAGGCTCACGATGAGACAGCCAAGAATACTATCAACCTTGCACGTGCCGCTATTAAGCAGTACGAGGTAGACAACAGAGAAGAACTGGACGACGCAGGCATAATTGCCATATTATCTAAGCAGGTAAAGATGCGTAAGGATGCCCTGGCTGATTTTGAAAAAGCCGGAAGAACAGATCTGCTGGAAGCTTATAACAAGGAAATCGAAGTTCTTAACAGATATCTTCCTGAACAGTTATCCAAGGAAAAACTTGAGGAAATTGTTAAGGAAACTGCCGCTTCACTGGGAATTGAGGGTGGCAGACAGAATATGGGTAAGCTTATGGGTCCTGTAATGGGAAAGGTAAAAGGCTTAGCCGATGGTAACCTTGTTAAGGAAGTAGTTATGGAATTTTTAGCATAACCAATACATGAATTAGGACAACCTGATGATAATTTGTCAGGTTGTTTTTTCATATGTAGAAGTAAATCTGCATATAATTTTCTTATGAAGATGACAGAAGAATTTGTCCTGGACTTTGACGTTACATCTCCAAAGATAACAGCAAACACCGGGACTATGATAATCGAAAACGTAAGAAAAGCCATTCAGATAAGCGACACAGCCGTAACTGTAGATGCAGGTCGCTTTTTTGTTACGGTAAAAGGACAGAAATTTGTTATAAGTGAGCTGATGGAAGGACGTATGGAACTTGCCGGAAAAATCGAAACAATCGAGTTTTATAAGCCACTGGGTTAGAATACGAATAGAAGGCTTTGCCCTAGAAAAACTCATATCAAAGGCAATAGCCGAAGGCGTGGAGTTTCGAAATATCATTTACGAAGGTGAAACAAGCGTACTGCTCTCAGTATCCTATGAAGGATTCCGAATCTTCAAAGACCTTGCACGGAACAGATACAGAATAACTCTCATTAAAGAGGGAGGTTCGGCGCCTGCCGTCAGACACTTTCTTAAACAGAGAGTGATGATTGCGGGAATACTTGTTTTCATATTGTTTTTCGCGGCGCAAAGCATGTTCATAAGAGAAGTTAACATAGTAGGCTGCCAGCGGATAGATGAGAGCCAGGTATTGGAGTGTGCCCGGAAGGCAGGATTGAAAAAGGGCGGATTTGTAAACTTTGATGCCGCTAAGGTGCAGCAATCCATATATGAAAACTTTGATGCTGCCGTATGGGTGAAGGTTGGCGTGGCAGGCGGATATGCGGAAATTCAGATTGTGGAGAGTCAGTCCGCAACTCAGTACTCCCGGGAGCAGCTGGACAAAGAGAAAAAGCCATGTAACCTTGTAGCCGATGTGGACTGTTACATAGAAAGAGTGTACACACTTCGGGGAGTAAGTATGGTAGAGACAGGTGATTTTGTAAAAAAAGGGGGCATACTGATTAGTGGGAAAATTCCTCTGGAGAAAACTACGTACGGAGAATGGGAGGATTTGAACACTGTTCTGAAGGTTCATGCAGCCGGAGAGGTTACGGCCAGGGTGCCATATTACTACTCTTTCTATGTCAGCAAAGATGAGAGTCGTGAAAAGGTTGATGCCCGGGTGCGGCAATGGATCAAAGAAAATGTGCCGAAAAAGGCTCAAATACTAAATAAAAGTTTGAATTTTTCAGAGAAAGAAAATATAATAAAAGTGTATGGGGTGATAGAAACACGTCAAAAAGTAGGAAAAGAAAAGGAGATTGCAGTTAGTGAACGAAACGCAAACAACCATGACGCTGAACATTGAAGATGACATTGACAGAATTGAACTGTTTGGAAATATGGATGCAAATCTGAATCTTATTCAGGAATGCACGGGAGTCGAGATCTTTCAGAGAGATAACGGTCTGATTCTTCGAGGCGAAAAGCTGGAACTGGCTGAGGGAATTTTGAACGAGCTTATGGGAATCATAAGGTCCGGAGAGAAGCTTGACAGACAGAAGGTGAACTACGTAATAAGTCTGAAGGAACAGGGATTGTCTTATGGAGAAAACAAGGTAAGCAAGGACATTATCTGTTTCACATGCAAAGGTCGCCCTCTCAAGCCTAAGACTATAGGCCAGAAGGAATATGTAAACAGCATAAGAAATAAGGATGTCGTATTCGGTATAGGCCCTGCAGGAACAGGTAAGACTTACATCGCCGTTGCCATGGCAGTCAATGCTTTCAAGAATAAAGAGGTACAGAAAATCATTCTGGCAAGACCGGCGGTGGAAGCAGGGGAAAGACTTGGTTTTCTTCCCGGAGACTTGCAGGAAAAGGTGGACCCTTACCTTAGACCTCTCTATGATGCCCTGTATGATATTCTGGGAAGAGATAATGCCCTGAGACTTAAGGAAAAGGAAGTTATCGAGGTAGTGCCTCTTGCGTATATGAGAGGCAGAACTCTGGACAACTCCTTTATAATTCTGGATGAGGCGCAGAATACAACCAGAGAACAGATGAAGATGTTTTTAACCAGAATGGGCTTTGGCTCCAAGGTGGTTGTAACAGGAGACGTTACACAGATAGACCTTCCGAGAGGAAAGAAAAGCGGACTTGTGGAGGCGGAAAGGGTTCTGCGCAATGTTAAGGACATAGATTTCTGCTACCTGAAGGATGTTGACGTCGTTCGTCATGAGCTGGTTAAGAAAATAATCAACGCATATGATCAGTACTACAAGAAGTACCCGGATGAAATTGAGGAATAGCTATGAATATTTATTTTGAAGATGGACAGGTTGTAACGGATAATGTCAGAGAGACTATGGAAAAGGCTGCAGGCAAATGCCTGGAACTGGAAGGCATTCCCGAAGAAAGAGTCGATATAAGCGTTACATTTGTAGATGCAGAGGAAATCAGAGAACTGAATTGTCAGTACAGAGATATTGACCGGGTAACAGATGTTTTATCCTTCCCTCAGTATGACGATCTGAACGATTTACCGGATTTCGGTGAAATATGCCTGGGAGATGTGGTTATCTGCAAGGAGAGGGCGGAAGAGCAGGCAGAGGAATTTGGACACTCCTTTGAAAGAGAAATCATATATCTTTTCACCCACAGCATTCTTCATCTCCTCGGATATGACCATATGGAGGAAGAAGAAAAGAGAGAAATGAGAGAACGGGAAGAAGAGGTAATGAATTACCTCGGTATAGGAAGGGAATAAGAAAGTAAGATTATGGATAATAAAGAATTATATCGCATGGCGGTTCAGGCTATGCCAAACGCCTATGCTCCTTTTTCAAATTTTAAGGTAGGAGCAGCATTACTTACAGAAGACGGAAAGGTTTTTACAGGAGTTAACGTGGAGAACTCAAGCTACGGCGGAACTATTTGTGCAGAGAGAACTGCAGCGGTCAAAGCCGTTTCAGAGGGATATCGCAGCTTTACCAAGCTGGCCGTTGCATCAACGGGAGGGGACGCATATCCATGCGGAATATGCAGACAATTCCTTTATGAGTTTGCTCCGGATCTTGAAATAATCCTTGGAGTGGACGAGGATCATTTAAGAACATGTACTTTGAGAGAACTATTACCGGAAGGATTTAGACTATGATAAAATCAGGATTTATCGGAATAATCGGAAGACCAAATGTGGGAAAATCCACCTTATTAAACAGTATTCTGGGAGAAAAGATTGCCATCGCTACGGATAAGCCTCAGACTACCAGAAACAGTATCAGAGGAATATACACCCGCATAAGCGAAGACTATGAGGAAGTCTGTCAGATGGTATTCATCGATACTCCGGGTATTCATAAAGCAAGAAACAAGCTGGGGGCGGCAATGACCGACATGGCAGTATCAACCTTCAAGGAAGTTGATGTTATTCTGTTCCTGGTTGACGGAAGCATTACTAAGGGTCCTGGAGATCGCTACATCGTCGAGATGATCAAAGACCTTGAAACTCCAAAGCTTTTGGTTATTAACAAAATCGATAAGATGACACCGGAAGAGTATGCGGGCATATACAGGGAATATGATGAGCTTGGAGTCTTTGATGGCATATTCGGAACCTCTGCAATTCAGGGCCTTAACGTGGAGCAGCTTCTTGGAAAGATTGAAGAATATATGGAAGAGGGACCTATGTATTTCCCTGAGGATATGGTTACTGACCATCCTGAAAGATTTATTGTCAGCGAGTTAATCAGGGAAAAGGTTTTGAACTACCTTGAAGAGGAGGTGCCTCACGGAGTTGCCATAGAAATCGAATCCTATGAGGAATTGCCAAACATTACCAATATCGGTGCGGTAATCTACTGTGAAAAAAAATCTCATAAGGGAATAATAATCGGCAAACAGGGAAAAAAACTCAAGGGCATTGGAAAGAGCGCAAGAATTGAAATTGAAGCTCTTCTCGGCACCAAGGTTTATCTGGAGCTGTGGGTAAAGGTTAAGGAAAACTGGAGGGACAGTGATTTTGCCCTTTCAAATTTCGGATATAAGGAATAGGAAATGTATATCAATTCGGAAGCTATTGTTTTCAGGCAGATAAAAGCGGCCGGCGGTCGCAGGATGTTGCTTTTGTTCACAAAGAAATACGGAAAGATAAGCGCAGGCAGTAATATAAGTGAAAAGGGACGAGGCAAGGCGGCACTTGCTCTGCGTCCTTTTGCTTATGGAGACTATGAACTGTTTAAAAACAGAGACTTTTACAATCTCAACAGCGGTGAGGTGAAGAAGAGCTTCTTCAGAATAGGGGAGAATCTCGATAAATACATGCAGGCTTCTATAGCAATGGAGCTGACAGAAAAGGTTTTGCCGGAGGGTCTGCCTCAGCCTAAAATATTCAACCTGCTGGTAGAGTTTCTCAGTGCACTGGAGAACAGAGAGAAGAGTCATGAGACACTTCTTCTGGCCTATGAGATTAAGCTCCTTGAGCTGATGGGAACACTGCCGGAAACGGAGCAGTGTGCCTGCTGCGGAAGCAAGGATGAGCTTGATTTTTTCAGCGTCATAGACGGAGGCATGATTTGCAATAATTGCCGAAAAATAGGGCACGAAAGATTGATTTATCAGCCTGAATTTGATATAGTTAGTATATTAAATTATTTTTTAAAGATGCCTATGAGCAAGTTTGAAAAACTAGCCCTGAACGAAGATGTCGCAGTAAAACTGCAACAGATTTTGAGGGAGTATTTATCCTATCATCTGGATGTAGGCAGTTTGAAAAGTGATGATATTTTCGAAGAAAGAATTTAAGGAGGTAATGAGATGGAAATTACTTTAGAAAAGATTGAACTGGTCAAGGACAGAACAGGCGTAACTTACAAGGAAGCAAAGGAAGCTTTGGAAGCTGCCGAAGGAAATGTTGTAGATGCTATCGTTGCAATCGAAGAAACTGTTAACGAAGGTGCCGGGGCTAAGCTTGGTGCAAAGGGAGAATCCCTGAAGGCAAAGATTAAGGAAATCCTGGACAAAGGAAACATTTCAAGAATCACAGTATCCAAGGATGGTGAAACTCTGTTAAACATTCCTCTTACAGTTGGACTTCTTGGAACAGTAATAGCTCCTACAGCAGTGACAGTGGGTGTTGTTGCTTCATTTGGTTTTAAATGCAAGATAGAATTCATTACAACTGACGGCGCTGTAATCAACCTGACAGAAAAAGCCGGTGAATTCTATGAGGAAGCAAAGGAAAAGGCTCCCGGTGTATATGAAGACATTAAGGAAAAGAGCTCAGAGGCTTTTGCAAAGGCAAAGGATGTTGCTGAAGATGTAAAGGCAAGAATCAAGAAGGAAGCAGAAGATTTCGACTTCCTGGACGCAATAGATGATTTAGAAGATGATGCAGAAGATGCAGCTGAGGAAATCGTTGAAGGCGTTGAAGATGTAGTTGAAGATATTATTGATGATATTAAAGAATAATTAACAATATATTTAAGATCTAGAAAGGAATTTTTTAATGAGTGAAGTAGTTTCAATGGAAAAAATCGTTGCTCTTGCTAAGAACAGAGGCTTTGTGTATCCGGGCTCCGAAATCTACGGAGGATTGGCCAACACCTGGGATTACGGTCCTCTTGGAGTAGAATTCAAGAACAACGTTAAGAAGGCATGGTGGAAAAAGTTCGTTCAGGAATCCAAGTATAATGTTGGACTGGACGCTGCAATTCTGATGAATCCAAGAACATGGGAAGCATCAGGACATGTTGGCGGTTTCTCCGATCCGCTGATAGACTGTAAGGAATGTAAATCAAGATTCAGAGCAGATAAGCTGATTGAAGAATACATGCAGGAAAACGGTCTTGAAGTAGTTCCTGTAGACGGCTGGTCAAATGAAAAGCTGGAAGGATATATTGCAGAAAAAGGAATCTGCTGTCCTGACTGCGGAAAGAGTAACTTTACCGGAATCAGACAGTTTAACCTTATGTTTAAAACTTTCCAGGGTGTTACAGAGGATTCAAAATCTGAACTTTTCCTGAGACCGGAAACTGCTCAGGGAATTTTCGTAAACTTTAAGAATGTTCAGAGAACTTCAAGAAAGAAGATTCCTTTTGGAATAGCACAGATCGGTAAATCCTTCAGAAATGAAATCACTCCGGGAAACTTTACTTTCAGAACGAGAGAGTTTGAACAGATGGAGCTTGAATTCTTCTGCAAACCGGGAACAGACCTTGAATGGTTTGACTACTGGAAACAGTATGCTATTAAATTCCTGGAATCACTGAACATGAACATGGATCACATCAGAACAAGAGACCATGAAAAGGAAGAATTATCACATTACAGTAACGCTACAACTGACCTTGAATATCTGTTCCCATTCGGATGGGGAGAACTTTGGGGCATTGCGGACAGAACTGACTTTGACCTGAAACAGCACAGCGAATACTCCGGTCAGGAAATGGTTTACATCGATCCTGAAACAAACGAGAGATACATTCCTTACTGTATCGAACCTTCTCTGGGTGCAGACAGAGTTGCTCTGGCATTCCTGGTTGATGCGTATACAGAAGAAACCTTAACTGACGGAAACGGAAAAGAGGACACCAGAGTGCTGATGAAATTCCATCCTGCACTGGCTCCTTTCAAGGCAGCGGTTCTTCCACTTGCTAAGAAGCTTGCTCCTGTTGCTGAACCTATATTCGAAGAACTGTCCAAGTACTTCAACGTGGATTACGATGCTGCAGGCTCAATCGGTAAGAGATACAGAAGAGAGGACGAAATCGGAACACCTTTCTGCATCTGTGTTGACTTTGATACTGAAACTGACGGATGCGTTACAATTCGTGACAGAGACACTATGGAACAGGTTCGTCTGCCAATTGGCGAGGTAAAAGCGTACATCGAGGAACGCATGGTTTTTTAGGAGGAAATCCATAATGGCTAAACTGGTATATTCCTTTAATGAGGGATCCAAGGACATGCGATCATTACTAGGTGGAAAGGGTGCCAATCTAGCAGAGATGACGAAAATCGGCCTTCCTGTACCATTTGGTTTTACCGTTACAACGGAAGCGTGTAACAAATACTACGAGGATGGGGAGAAACTGGATGAAAAGCTTGTGGAGGACATCTACGAGAAGATGGAAGAGCTGGAAACAGTCACAGGCAAGAAATTCGGTAATCCGGATAATCCACTTCTGGTTTCGGTAAGATCGGGTGCGGTTTTTTCAATGCCGGGCATGATGGATACAATCCTGAATCTCGGTCTTAACGATGAAACAGCAGAGGGGCTGGCACGACTCACGGATAATGAAAGATTTGCATATGACAGCTACAGAAGATTTATTCAGATGTTCGGTGACGTGGTTATGGAAATTTCCAAGTCAAAGTTCGATGAAATCTTTGACGGCCGAAAGGCAAAGGTGGGAGCTGAATATGATGTAGACCTTACCACCGACGACTTAAAGGAAATAATTATTGGTTATAAGGCACTGGTAAAAGATGAAACAGGCCGCGACTTTCCTCAGGATCCTGCTGAACAGCTGCTGGAAGCCGTTCAGGCGGTATTCCGATCATGGAACAATGAAAGAGCGTGCCTTTACAGAAAACTTAACGGAATATCAAACAGTCTGGGGACAGCTGTAAATGTTCAGTCAATGGTATTTGGAAATATGGGTGACACGTCAGGAACAGGCGTGGCATTTACCCGTAATCCATCTAACGGTGAAAATGTTTTATACGGTGAATTCCTTGTAAATGCACAGGGAGAAGACGTAGTAGCAGGAATAAGAACACCTAAACCCATTGCTGAAATGGCTGAAAGCTTCCCGGAAGTTTACAGTGATTTCGTAAGAATCGCTGATGTTCTGGAAACACACTACAAGGATCTACAGGACATGGAGTTTACTGTAGAGAGAAATAAGCTGTATATGCTTCAGACCAGAGCGGCCAAGAGAACAGCCGTATCAGCTGTTAAGGTTGCCGTTGACATGGTAAATGAAGGACTTATAGATAAGGAGACTGCTGTTCAAAGAATTGAACCTTCTCAGATAGACCAGTTACTCCATCCGGCTTTTGATGCTGAGGGCGAAGAGAACGCAATGAAGCTTGCAACAGGTCTTCCTGCATCACCGGGTGCTGCTACGGGAGAAATCTTCTTCAGCGCTTCCAGCGCAGAAAAGGCTGTAGCTAATGGACATAAGGTCATTCTGGTTAGACAGGAAACATCGCCTGAGGATCTTGCCGGAATGGTTGCTGCTGAAGGCATTCTGACCGCAAGAGGAGGTATGACAAGCCACGCTGCTGTAGTTGCAAGAGGTATGGGAAAGTGCTGTGTTGCAGGATGTTCCAAGCTGATTGTGGATGAGGCAACCGGAACCCTTACTGTGGGAGACAGAGTGTATAGAGAGGGAGATTTCCTTTCAATAAACGGCACTAACGGTAATGTTTATGAGGGAAAACTGGAAACTGTAGAAGTTGCTTTTTCAGATGATTTTAAAACTCTGATGTCATGGGCTGATGAGATACGAACTTTGAAAATCCGCACCAATGCGGATAATCCGAGAGATGCACGACAGGCACTGAAATTCGGTGCTGAGGGTATCGGACTATGCAGAACTGAGCATATGTTCTTTGAAGAAGACAGAATCCCGGCTATCAGACAGATGATTATGTCTGAGACAAGAGAAGAAAGAGAAGTAGCACTGGAAAAGCTTTTGCCATTCCAGAAATCGGATTTCAAGAAAATATATGAGGTAATGGAGGACAGACCTGTTAACATCAGGCTTCTGGACCCACCGTTACATGAATTTCTTCCGCAGACAGAGGAAGAAATGGCAGAGCTGTCCAGGATTTCGGGTACATCCATGGAAAAGCTGAAGAATATTGCAGCTGAACTCCATGAATTTAACCCTATGCTTGGTCACAGAGGCTGCAGACTGGCTGTTACATATCCTGAAATTGCCCGTATGCAGACGAGAGCAATAATCGAGGCTGCTATTGAGGTGAAACAGGAAAGAGGATATAATATCGTTCCTGAGATTATGATTCCGCTGGTTGGAAATGTTGCGGAACTTGCAGATGTAAAGAAGACTGTGGTTGGAACCATAGAAGAATGCTTTGCAAAGTACGAAGAGACCTTGGAATACATGATTGGAACTATGATTGAAGTTCCTCGAGCTGCGGTAACCGCCCATAAAATCGCAAAAGAAGCTGAGTTCTTCTCATTCGGAACCAATGATCTGACTCAGTTAACTTTCGGATTCTCCAGAGATGACACCGGAAAGCTTATCAGAGAGTATATGGATAAGGGAATACTGACAGAGGATCCTTTCCAGACAATCGATCAGGAAGGTGTAGGTGAACTTATGGAAACCGCTGTTGCCCTTGGGCGTCAGACACGACCTAACATCAAGCTGGGTATCTGCGGGGAACACGGCGGAGAACCTGCCAGCATAGAATTCTGCCATAGAATAGGCTTACATTATGTATCCTGTTCACCATTCAGAGTTCCCGTTGCGAGAATAGCGGCAGCCCAGGCAGCAATAAAAGCAAAGGAAGAAGACTAACTAATGAGGATATTGGGAACTGCTCAACTTTGGAATTTAATAATGACATCCCTTATTTCCATGGTACCGGTCCTGGAATTAAGAGGAGCTATTCCCGTAGGTGTAGCTTCCGGTCTGCCCGTTGGCACGGCTACACTTGCAGCGATAATAGGAAACATGATTCCTATTCCGTTTATAATAATTTTTACAAGGAAGATATTCGATTGGCTCAGAAGGAAGAGTGATTTCCTCGACAGCATTGTAAGGAAATTTGAAAACAAAGCTGAATCGAAGTCCGGGCTCATTGAAAAATACAAATGGTTCGGGTTGGTCATTCTGGTGGCCATACCGTTACCGGGAACAGGTGCCTGGACAGGAGCCCTTGTGGCTGCTATGATGGATATGCGTCTTAAGAGAGCGTTTCCGGCTATTTTTCTTGGAGTTCTTATTGCAGGAGTTATAGTTGCATATGCTACTTACGGCGTTGTTATCCTGATATAGGACAGATATAGCAGAACAAAAAGGAGGGGAATTAGATGATTGAAAATTTGATACTTAGTGCTCCCGTGTTCTGGCTTGTTGCGGCAATTGTATTTGGCGTAATAGAAGCTTTAACCATGGGACTGATTACAATATGGTTTGCCGGCGGATCCCTTGTGGCTCTGGTGGCAGCTGTACTTAACTTTTCCATACCGGTTCAGATTATCCTGTTCCTGGTTGTGTCCGTAGTTCTACTGATTGCAACCAGAAAGATATTCGTAGAAAAGCTTAATACAGGAAAGCAAATGACCAATGTCGGAGCTTTGATCGGCAAAATCGGTACTGTGAAAACTGACATTAATCCATTATCTGTAGGTACGGTAAACCTTTCCGGTCAGGTTTGGAGCGCTGTATGCGCAGATAACGATAAAACTGTGAAAGCAGGAGCAAAAGTAAAGGTTACAGCTATAGAAGGAGTTAAGCTTATAGTTGAACCGGAAGAAGAAATGAGGGGGTAAAACATGTTAGGAAAGATTATCATCGGGCTTCTGGTTTTGATTTTCATCGCTTTAGTAGCTACAAACATCAGAATCGTACCACAGGCAAGAGCTTATGTAATTGAAAGATTAGGTGCATACAACGGCACATGGCAGGTAGGTCTACACTTTAAAATTCCGCTAATCGATAAGGTTGCGAGAAAAGTTTCCCTGAAAGAAAAGGTTATCGACTTCCCACCACAGCCGGTTATCACTAAGGATAATGTAACTATGGAAATCGATACAGTTGTGTATTTCCAGATTACAGACCCTAAGCTTTACACATACGGTGTTGAAAGCCCAATGGATGCTATCGAGAATCTGACAGCAACTACACTGAGAAATATCATCGGTGAACTGGAGCTGGATGAATCTCTGACTTCCCGTGAACACATCAATACTAAAATCAGACTGGTACTTGATGAAGCAACTGATCCTTGGGGAATCAAAATCAACCGTGTAGAAGTTAAGAATATCACTCCTCCAAAAGATATTCAGATGGCTATGGAAAAGCAGATGCGTGCAGAACGTGAAAGAAGAGAAGCTATCCTGAAGGCAGAGGGTGAAAAGAAGTCAGCAGTTCTTATTGCAGAAGGTAACAAGGAAGCGGTAATCTTAGAAGCTGAGGCTAACAAGGCATCCAAGATTCTGGAAGCTGAGGCAAGAAAGGAAGCTGCAATCCGTGAAGCTGAAGGTCAGGCTGAAGCTATCAGGATGGTACAGCAGGCTACAGCTGACGGTATCAAAATGCTGGTTGAATCACAGCCAAATAAGGAAATTATCGCCCTTAAGAGTCTGGATTCCTTCGCTAAGGCTGCAGACGGTCAGGCAACAAAACTTATAATTCCTTCAGAAATTTCAGGCCTGGCAGGTCTTGCAACTTCAATTAAAGAACTTGTGAAGGAAGACTAAAAGACTGAAGAAGACTAATATAGGGAGACTGAATCGAAAGGGTTCAGTCTCTTTGTTCAGGTAAGGAAACAGAAATTTTATGAAAAAGCACGCTATTATTCCAATCTTTATTCCGCATAAGGGATGTCCCAACGACTGTATATTCTGCAATCAAAAGAAGATAACAGCCAGACAGGGTAACATTTCGGAGAAGGATGTCAGAAACACAATAGAGACCTATTTGTCGACTCTTGAAAACAGCAGTGTTGAGACCATAGAGCTGGCATTTTTCGGTGGAAGCTTTACAGGTATTCCCATGGAAGAGCAGTCTGCATTTCTTTCCATTGCCAAAGAATATAAGGACAGAGGACGTATACATAAAATACATATGTCCACAAGGCCGGACTACATTAATGAAGAGATTCTTGACAATCTGAAGCGGTACGGTGCAGATACCATAGAACTGGGAGTTCAGTCCTTTGTGGATGAAATCCTGGAGAAATCCGGTCGGGGACACGACAGCAGCATCGTCTACAAAAGCAGTCAGCTGATTAAAGACTACGGGTTCGAGCTGGGAATTCAGCTTATGATTGGGCTTCCCGGTGACACTATGGAAACAGCTGTTTATTCTGCAAAAGAAACGGTAAGAATTAACCCTTCAATTGCCAGACTGTATCCCACAATCGTAATCAACGACACTGAGTTGTACAATCAGTACAAGCAGGGACTCTATCTTCCGCTGAGTCAGGAGGAGGCAATTGCAAGAACCAAAGCCATGTACGAAATAATAGACGATGCGGGCATTAATATCATAAGAGTTGGACTGAAAAGCAGCGACCTGATAAACGAAAATGGAGAAATCAGCGGAAACACCTATCATCCCGCGTTCCGTCAGCTTGTGGAGGGAGAAATTTCCCGGGACCGTATAGAAAAGGAACTGAAATCTATGAACTTTGATACATCAAAGTCAACAAAGGTGGATATCTTTTCCAACCCACAGACTTTTTCCGTAATGGTTGGTCACAAAGGCTGCAACAGGCAGTATTTTGATGAGAAATACCCTTATCTGAACATAGCTTACAAAACAGATGAAGAACTTGAACCAAACAGATTCAAAGTAACCGAAAAAGAGGTGTGCAATGGTAAACATAGGAAATAAGTGGGATCAGGTGCTTGAAGGCGAATTTGACAAGGAATACTACCGGAAACTGAGACAGTTTCTCATAGAGGAGTACAGAACTCAGACCGTATATCCCGATATGCATGATATTTTCAACGCACTGAAAGCCACATCTTATGAGAACGTAAAAGCTGTAATTCTTGGTCAGGATCCGTATCATGAACCGGGTCAGGCCCATGGGATGGCATTTTCCGTTAAACCGGGGGTAAAAACACCACCATCTCTGGTAAACATATATAAGGAGATAAAGGACGATCTTGGTCTGGAAATTCCTCAGACCGGCTATTTGGAAAGCTGGGCACAGCAGGGAGTTTTGCTTTTGAACACCTGTCTGACTGTGAGGGCTCACAGAGCCAATTCTCACAGAGGCAAGGGATGGGAACAGTTTACAGACAGGGTAATAGAATTGCTGAATGAAAGGGAAAAACCTGTGGTTTTCATTCTGTGGGGAGCCAATGCAAAAAGCAAGGAAAACCTCATAACCAACGGAAGACATCTGGTACTGAAGGGCGCTCATCCCAGTCCCCTGTCAGCATACAACGGCTTTTACGGAGGAAGATATTTTTCCAAAACCAATGAATTCCTGGAGAAAAACGGCGAAAAACCTATTTGCTGGGAAATAAAATAGTGTATAATAATACATAAATAACAATAACACGGAGGTATTGATATGAAATTTGCAATCGGAATCATCGTAGTTTTAGTGATTATCGCTATATGGGTAATTACAGGATATAACGGATTCATCAAGGCGAAGAACAATGTGGAAGAAGGCTTCTCAACTATGGATGTATATCTAAAGAAGAGATATGACCTTATCCCTAATCTGGTAGAAACGGTTAAGGGATATGCAAAGCATGAATCAGAAACCTTGACAAAGGTTATTGAGGCAAGAAACATGGCTCAGTCTGCAACAACAATAGAAGATAAGATTGCCGGAGAAACAGCTCTCACAGGTACGCTGAAGAGCCTGTTTGCAGTAGCGGAAAGTTACCCTGATTTAAAGGCCAATACAAACTTCATGGATTTACAGCAGCAGCTGAAGTCCATCGAAGAAGATATTGCCAATTCAAGAAAATACTACAATGCGGTTGTTAAGGTTTTCAACAATAAATGCGAAATGTTCCCAAGCAATATTCTTGCAGGAGTTTTCCACTTTACCAAGAAGCCGATGTTTGAAGTGGACGGAGCAGATGAACGCAAAAATGTAAAGGTGGAATTTTAATGAAACGAATTGTAGTAATTCTGGCTATGGCACTGGTAATGACCTTGTCGATACCCGCTGCTGCCTTTGCCGGAAGTGGATTTACCACAAGCAGATATGATGTAGATGTAGACATAACGGCAAGCCATGTGTGCAAGATAACGGAAAACATCAAAGTAAACTTTACTGAGGCACGTCATGGCATTTTCAGATATATTCCTTATGAGCAGGGAATATATACTATCAAGAAAATTAACGTAACCAGAGATCCTTATGAGGTTTCCACAGAATACAATAACGGATGGCATAAGATAATAAAAATCGGCGATCCTGACGAAGAAGTTTCAGGTGAGCATTTCTATGTAATCGGCTATAACATTGTGGGTTACGAGGACGGAGATACAGAAAATGATTATCTGTCGCTGGATCTTCTACCTACAGGATGGGACACCTCTATAAAGAAGAGCCATATCAAGGTAAAGCTTCCTAAGGCAATTGATGAAAATCAGCTTAAACTGTATGTAGGTCAGTACGGCGCGTCAAACAATGAAGCAGATATAGATTTTAAATATAACAAAAAAACAAACATCATAGAGATAAAAGCCAAAAATCTTGAAAAAGGCTGTGGGATAACTATCAGTGCCCAGCTTCCTGAAGGCTACTGGGAGAACCCTGCCAACAGAAAATGGATGTCCGTTCCGCTGATTGCAGTGCTGGGAGCGGTTCCGCTTCTTCTGATACTGTTGTGGTTCCTGTTCGGAAGAGACCCTAAAGTGATTAAGCCTGTTGAATTCTATCCACCGGAACAGATGACATCGGCAGAGATAGGCTACGTTATAGACGGAAGCGTGGATTACAAGGATCTTATTTCGCTGATTATGTATTTCGCAGGAAAAGGCTATATCACAATAACCGAATACAAGAAAAATCAGTTCAGTCTGACTAAAATCAAGGAGATTGACAGAAGTGAGAAGCATTTTGCAAAGACCTTCTTCAGAGGTCTCTTTGATGAAGGAGACACGGTTAAAACGGATGAACTTCCGGCATCCTTCGGAGATGACTTCATGCTTGCTCAGCAGCAGCTTAGAGATTACTACAGAGGAAAGAAATCACTGTTTACGTTGTCATCAAAGATATGTCGTACCGTTGGTATAGGCCTGATGTTCATGCCACCTATAATCGCTGTGGCAATTGCAGCAGCAGCAACCTTCAGGCCGATGTATTTACTGTCACTGATACCTATTGGATTATGTACTGTAATCAGTATGCTCTACATAGTGCTTCTATTTGACAAGTGGGACGCTACAGGCAGAGCTCAGAGAAAGGTGAGGGTTGTTTTCGGAGGACTGTTTGCATGTCTTGGAGTAGGAATTTCTGCATTTATAACAGCCAGCCTTATGGAAAACATCCTGTATGCTGTATTGGTTGTGGCTTCTGCTCTTGTATCCCTTGTGGCAGTTGTGTTTATGAAAAAGAGATCCGCTCAGAGCGCCGCTCTTTATGGCAGAGTTCTTGGCTTCCGTGATTTCATTGAAAATGCGGAGCTGGAAAAGCTGAACATGCTTGTGGAGGATGATCCTGAATACTTCTATAACATTCTTCCATACGCATATGTTATGGGATTGTCAGATAAGTGGGCAAAGAAGTTCGAAAAGATTAAAATCAATCAGCCTGAATGGTATTACGGCTACGGCTCGGATCCATTGTACAGCGCTTTGTGGTACAGCCATATGTTCCGCAACTGTGCTGAAACAGTTCAGACAAATGTGATAAAAAATATGGTAGAAGCAGCTTCAGACACCGGTGGAGGCAGCATCGGAGGAGGCTTCGGCGGAGGCGGTTTCTCCGGAGGCGGCTTTGGCGGTGGAGGCGGCGGAAGCTGGTAAATCAAAAAAATACGGGCAGACCCTTGACTTACATGAGTGCAAGCAGGGTATGCCCGTTTTTTTCAGCTTTTAACTTTTACTTCAATTTTTCTATAGTAGGCTTTACATGGTAGAAATCACGAAGTTTCTCGTACTGCTCCTGAGCCTTCAGTGCCTTTGGAGATCCGGGTACTCCAGTTTTAACAGCTTTGATCATTATATTTCTTGCCGTATGTTCCAGACTGGTGAATTCGATCATCGCCACATCGTAACCGGCCGCCTCCAGCTTAAGCCCGCGAAGGCCGTCAGTCAGATATTCCGTCAGACGATCCTTTAATATACCGTGCTTCAGCATAGGCTGATGAATTTCATCTTTAATCTGGCTGAAAAGCTCATGCTGGCAGCATGGCACAGAAAGAATTACCTTGGTATTCCATTTTACCGAGTTTATCAAAGCGTAATCTGTAGCCGTATCGCAGGCGTGAAGCGTTACAACCATATCAGCATTGTCATCTGTATAGTCTGCAATATCTCCCATTAGGAATCTGAGTTCACTGTATCCTAAATCTGCTGCTATCTTATTGCAGAAATCTATCACGTCCTTTTTCAGATCAAGGCCTATAATCTCTACATTTCTATTTTTTACAACCTTAAGATAGTGGTACAACGCAAAAGTCAGATAGGCCTTTCCGCAGCCAAAATCGATGATTTTAAGGGTCTTGTCTTTTGGCAGGTGTGGAAATACATCCTCTACAATTTCCAGATATCTGTTTATCTGGCGGAATTTGCTGTAATGGCGATCCACAACCTTTCCTTTACTGTCCATAACCCCCAGTCTTATCAGAAAATCGCAGGGTACTCCGTCGGGAATAATGTATTTCTTGGTACGGTTGTGGTCAAGACTGGGCATTCCCTTGGTTGCAGGTCCGGTGGTTATGCGCGGCTTTGCCGGTTTGGAAGCCAGTACCTGAATATCCTCGGCTCTTGTAAAAATATTAATCTGTTTGAACTCCTCCTTCAGAAGCCTTTCTGACTCCGTGGCAGCTTCCTCAGAAGACATGTTATTGTGGGTGACTTTTTTATCAAAGTTGTATTCTACCTGATATTTTAAATCACCGCCTATTTTAACCGGTCTGATGATGACCTTGCTGTATTCTATGGACTTTTTTCTCTTTGACGAAAAAACCATGCGAATGAGGTCTTCACCGCTAAATATAGTTTTAAATAATGTTTGCAGCTGATCCATATTTCATCCTCCGTGAATATCTTAACATATTTATTTCTATGGTTCAATAAATGGGACATCCAAAATATCTGCCACTGAAAGGGAAAGATTTTTTGCTATTTCTTCTATGTTGTCTCTTATCCACTGGGCATCCTCTTCGTTGTCATGGTAGGCCACTTCAATGAGAACCGCCGGGGCACTGGTTCTTCTAAGCTCAGCCAGGGTAGTTGTTGGTACTGTTGCTACCAGGTTGGGAAAAGGATAAATCAGTTTGTAATTATTGGCTATTATCTCCGCCGCACGCTGTCCCTGAGAAGAATTCCTGTAGTAGTATGCATCTGCA
The DNA here is from genome assembly GCA_029012125.1 of Eubacteriaceae bacterium. Classification (GTDB taxonomy): domain Bacteria; phylum Bacillota; class Clostridia; order Peptostreptococcales; family Anaerovoracaceae; genus Senimuribacter. The sequence goes on from JAQXLM010000063.1 coordinate 28,411, forward strand.
CCTCTGATTGCTCCTGACAGGTTTGGAGGTGCCGCATTGGAATGGATGGCTAGATGAAACCTGTAATTGCCGGCATTGGATGCCGCAATGGAATTGGAAACTGTTCCGCTGGGATCGTTTCTGGTAAAGGTTATTCCACTGGCATTCAGATAGGGTTCCATTGCATCTGCAATAAGATTTGCGTAGTATTCTTCATTGCCTCCGCCGGTATAGAGATTGAATTCCTGAGTTGATGGACTTAAAAATAAATCTGGCATAAATAAACTCCTTTTTGCTTTAATATATGCTCCAAGTTTTAGCATGTTAAAGTTGTAAACCCCAATGCTGTATGGTATAATAAAGTTGAGTTTTTATGACTTCGAAAATTAACGAAGGAAGGGGAATAAATGACTGAAAAACAGAAGATTATTAATATTGCGGTTATTGCACATGTCGATGCCGGAAAATCCACATTGGTAGATGCTTTTCTAAATCAGAGTGGTGTTTTCCGAGCAAACGAAGAAGTTGTTGACTGTGTTATGGATAGTGATGACATCGAACGCGAGAGAGGTATTACCATATATTCCAAGAACTGCTCAATAATGCACGGCGATGTAAAGATAAATATCGTGGACACTCCGGGACACGCTGACTTTTCATCAGAGGTAGAGCGTATTATGAAGACTGTAGACACGGTAATACTGCTAGTTGACTCTAGTGAAGGTCCTATGCCTCAGACCAGATTTGTACTGTCTAAATCTCTGGAGCAGGGATTAAACCCTATATTGTTCATTAATAAGCTGGACAAAAAAGATGCAAGAATCGATGAGGTTGTTGATGAGGTATATGAACTGTTCATGGATCTTAATGCCAGCGATGAGCAGCTGGATTTCCCTATTTTGTACGGAATTGCAAGACAGGGTATAGCGGTTTATGACCCGGCAGATGCTCAGGGACTTGAGGTTGAATCCGGCGGAGTAAAGATGAAGCATACACCTGCAGGCTTCGGCGGACTGGATATTACACCGCTGTTTGATACTATTATCAAGCATTGTGAGCCATATCCGGATCTGCGCCGGGAACCACTGCAGCTTCAGATTTCAACATTGGCATACGATGACTACATCGGAAGACTGGGAATCGGAAGAATTACACAGGGGACTGTAAGAGAAGGACAGACTGTTACGGTTGCCAAGGAAGACGGCCAGCTGGTGCAGAGAAAAATCAACCAGGTTTTTGTATACAGAGGTCTTAAGCGAATGGCTGTTGAGGAGGCGGAATGCGGTGACATAGTCGTTATTTCCGGAATATCGGATATTTCAATAGGAGAAACAATCTGTGACCCTTCAGATCCACAGCCTATGGAAATGATAAAAATAGAGGAGCCTACTCTTTCCATGAACTTCATGGTAAATAAATCACCATTTGCAGGTAAAGTGGGAAAGTATGTAACCTCAAGACATATTAAAGAAAGACTGGAAAAAGAGCTGGAAGTTAACGTAGGTTTAACTGTAGAGGAAACGGATTCCACCGACAGCTTTAAGGTTTCAGGCAGAGGAGAACTGCATCTGTCTATTTTGATAGAAAATATGAGAAGAGAGGGCTACGAGCTTGCAGTATCAAAGCCTGAGGTTATCATTCACAGAGATGAAAAGGGACAGAAGCTGGAGCCGGTTGAAGAAGTTGTTATCAGTGTACCTGACGAATATGCAGGTACGGTAATCTCCAAGCTGAATCTTCGCAAGGGCGTTATGGTACAGATGACAGGTGAAAACGGTTATTCCAAGCTGTCCTATCATGTACCGACCAGAGGCCTTTTGGGATATCGTTCGGAATTTATTAACGATACCAGAGGTGAAGGTAATATGGAGAGACGTTTCTACGATTTTGAGCCATACAAAGGTGAAATTACAGGAAGAAACAACGGCGTTGCAATTGCCATAGAAGAAGGGGTATGCACACCATATGCGCTGTTTAATATCGGCGAGCGTGTACAGATGTTCGTAGAACCCGGAACAAGAGTTTATGAAGGCATGATTGTGGGTATGAATTCCAGGAGCGATGATATGGAGGTAAATCCATGTAAGGCCAAGAAGGTAAGCAATATGCGTGCTGCAGGAAGTGACGATGCCATTAAGCTGTCACCACCGAGAACCTTCACCCTGGAAGAAGCTCTTGAATTCATCGAAGATGATGAGCTGGTGGAAATAACACCGGACGATATCAGGTTAAGAAAGAAGCTTTTGCGTGAAATTGAACGCAGAAGATCTGGAAGATAATATTTTACAAGCTATACTACAACTTTAAAGGATGGAGGCAGTAATGAAAGAAATCAAAAAGTTTAAGAGAGTGTTGGTAGCAAACCGCGGAGAAATCGCTATTAGAATTTTCCGTGCATGTCACGAACTAGGCATCAGAACAGTTGCCATATACTCCGAAGAGGACAAGAATGCTTTGTTCAGAACAAAAGCAGACGAATCTTATCTTGTAGGTAAGGGAAAAGCCCCTGTTGCAGCATACCTTGGAATTGATGAAATCATCGATCTGGCAAAGGCCAAGGGTGTTGACGCTATTCACCCGGGCTATGGATTCCTTTCCGAGAATCAGGAATTTGCAGCAGCATGTGAAAAGGCAGGCATTGAATTCATCGGACCTACAGATCAGATGATGGGAAGCCTTGGAGACAAGATCCAGTCAAAGCTGGTAGCTATGAAGGTTGGAGTTCCAACTATTCCGGGCGTTGAAAAGGCAATTGAAACAGAAGAGGAAGCTAAGGAATTCGCAAGAAAATGCGGATATCCTATCATGCTGAAGGCTGCTGCCGGCGGTGGCGGAAGAGGTATGAGAATTGTTCGTGATGAAGAACATCTTATTCCTGAATTCAGAAGTGCCAAGAGCGAAGCAAAGAAGGCTTTCGGTATCGATGATATCTTTATCGAAAAATATCTTGAACAGCCAAAGCATATCGAAGTACAGATTCTGGGAGACAAATACGGAAATGTTGTTCACCTTTGGGAAAGAGACTGCTCAATTCAGAGAAGACATCAGAAGGTTATCGAATTCACACCTTCTCTTTGCCTGACTGAAGAACAGAGAAACAACATCTGCGAGGATGCACTGAAGATTGCACGTTCCGTTAACTACAGAAGTGCAGGAACAGTAGAATTCCTTCTTGATAAGAACGGAAATCACTATTTCATCGAAATGAATCCTAGAATCCAGGTTGAACACACAGTTACTGAAGTTGTAACAGGAATAGATATTGTTCAGACTCAGATTCTGATTGCAGAAGGATATGCTTTAGACTCAGATGAAATCAGCATCAAGAACCAGAAGGATGTTACAACAAGAGGCTATGCTATCCAGTGCAGAATCACTACAGAAGACCCTGCAAACGGATTTGCGCCTGATACAGGTGTTATTGAAGATTACAGAAGTGCTTCCGGTTACGGAATCAGACTTGACGGAGGAAACGGATTTACCGGTGCCGTTATTTCACCGTACTATGACAGCCTGCTGGTTAAGATGACTGCATCTGCATATACATTTGAAGGTGCAGCTAAGAAGGCTATCAGAGCACTTAGAGAAACTAAGATTAAGGGCGTTAAGACAAATATCGGTTTCATGCTGAACGTACTTAACCACCCAACATTCATAAATGGTCAGTGTGACACAGGATTTATCGAATCAAATCCTGAACTGCTGAACATCAGCATGGCTGATGATAAGGAACTGAAGGTTCTTTCATACATAGGAAACAAGGTTGTAAACGAAACAGGTGGTGAAAAGCCTCAGTTTAACGTTCCTGTATTCCCAAGAATTCCTAAAACAGAAATCAACACATTATCAGGAACTAAGCAGATGCTGGACATGAAGGGACCAAAGGCCGTTGCTGACTGGGCTCTGGAACAGCAGAGACTGCTAATTACAGATACAACAATGAGAGACGCTCAGCAGTCACTGATGGCAACAAGAGTAAGAACTGTTGATATGGAAAAGATTGCACCTGCTGTAGCTCTTTACGGAAAAGATTTCTTCTCACTGGAAATGTGGGGAGGAGCAACCTTTGATACATCTTTCAGATTCCTGAAGGAATCACCATGGGAAAGACTTGAAACCTTGAGAGAAAAGATTCCTAACATCATGTTCCAGATGCTTCTGAGAGGAGCAAACGCTGTTGGATACAAGAACTATCCTGACAACGTAATCAGAGAATTCGTTAAGACATCAGCTAAATCCGGAATCGACGTATTCCGTATCTTCGACTCACTGAACTGGATTCAGGGTATGGAAGTTGCCCTTGATGAAGTACTTAATCAGGGTAAGCTTGCTGAAGCTTGCATCTGCTACACAGGTGATATTCTGGATGACTCCAGAACAAAGTATAACCTGGACTACTACATCAGAATGGCTAAAGAACTGGAAAAGAGAGGAACTCACATCCTTGGTATCAAGGATATGTCAGGTCTGCTGAAGCCAATGGCTGCACGTAAGCTGATCAGAGCCCTGAAAGAGGAAATCGGAATTCCTATTCACCTGCATACACATGATACGAGCGGTAACGGAATCGCTACAATCCTAATGGCTGCACAGGCAGACGTAGATATTGTAGACGCAGCATTTAACAGTATGTCAGCCCTGACTTCTCAGCCTGGTCTGAACTCTGTAGTAGCTGCAGTTGAAAAATCAAGAAGAGATACAGGAATTGAACTTGATGGTATTCAGAAGATATCAGAATACTGGAAGGATGTAAGACCTGTTTACAAGAAATTCGAGTCAGAGCTTGTAACTTCAACAGCTGAAATTTACAAGTACGAGATTCCGGGCGGACAGTACTCCAACCTGAAGCCACAGGTTGAAAGCTTTGGTCTTGGTCACAAGTTCGAAGACGTTAAGGACATGTACAAGTCAGTTAACCAGATGCTGGGTGATATCGTTAAGGTTACACCTTCATCAAAGGCAGTAGGTGACATGGCTATCTTCATGGTACAGAACGAACTGACTCCTGAAAACATCCTTGAAAAGGGTCAGGGCATCGACTTCCCGGATTCAATCGTTTCATACTTTGAAGGAATGATGGGACAGCCGGAAGGTGGTTTCCCTAAGGATTTACAGAAGCTGGTTCTAAAGGATAAGGAACCTATTACATGCAGACCGGGCGAGCTGCTTCCACCTGAAGACTTTGATTACATCAGAACAGGACTTCAGAAGCACTTCGGACTGGAGGGAACTGATCAGGAAGTTCTGAGCTACGCTCTGTATCCAAAAGTATTTGAAGACTACCTGACAAGCCTTAAGAAGGACGGAAACTTCAGATATATGGGATCTGACATCTTCTTCCACGGACTTGAAGAAGGTGAAACCTGCGAAGTTAAGCTTGAAGAAGGAAAGGTTCTGGTTATTAAGCTTCACGAAATCAGAAGCGTTGATAAGGAAGGCTACAGAGACCTGGTATTCGAAGTAAACGGAAACAGAAGAGTTGTTAAAATCAAAGACGAAAAAGCTCAGTCTGCTGTTTCATCTGGCTCAACAGTTCGCTTTGCCGATGAAGAAAACCCTATGGAAATCGGAGCGAACATTCCGGGAACAATAGTTAAGGTTCTTGCCAAGGTTGGTGAAAAGGTAACAGATAAGCAGCCAATCGCCGTTATTGAGGCAATGAAGATGGAAACAAACATCCTAGCAACAAGCGACGGTGTGGTAGACGAAATTGTAGTAAAAGAAGGTCAGCAGGTAAAAGCAGGCGAACTGATTGCAACACTGAAGGCAGAATAATATCAGATAATGAGAAAACACATAGCCGATAACAAAAATGCAATATTGGTCATAGTACTGTTGTTCCTCATGGGAGGCATTTCCGGATTTATCTATGAGGAACTGTTCTACAGGATAGATTTGGGATACTTTGTAAAAAGAGGAACAACTTTCGGACCCTGGATTCCCATATATGGATTCGGATTTCTGCTGATTGCTTTTTCCACCGAAAAATGGAGAAACAATCCCGGTATTGTATTCATTCTTTCTATGGTAGTGGCAGGTACCCTGGAATTTGTGACAGGGTATCTACTGTTCCACTATGCAGGAGGACTGAGGTTATGGGATTACAATACGGAAATCTGGAACTGGTTTAATATAGGCGGATTTGTTTGTCTTCGATCTGTATTGTGCTTTGGAATTGCCGGCCTGATGATGCAGTACCTTATACATCCTGTATTGAGAAAAATAGTGGACGAATCAAGATACAGGGTGATTAGGAACGTTCTGCTTGTATTGTCAGCAGCATTTATCTTTGATGCAATAATCAGTAATTTATTGTAGGTTTTCGGTATTGACAGAATATGGAAATTCGTGGTAGAGTCTTCTTAGAGGTTTCGGAAAGGAGATGAGATGTCACGAGAATGGCAGCAGACCAGATTTAAGGAATATTTGATGCCGGATGCAGTGTATTACCAGAGTATCTGGGCAGTCAGAGATCTGGTTAGAATGGAAGAACGACTGGATGAGCTCAGCAATAATAAGGACTTGTCGGTTAACAGCTATAGCGTGGTCATGGATGGCGGTAACATCAACACCATCAGCAGACCTACTGAGGATTATGCTGTTGAGATGGTTTTACTGGAAGACAGAATTTCAGCAATAAGAACTGCTCTGGACGTGGTTCCTGATGAGTACAGATCATTCATTCTAAGCAATATAATACTGCAGAACTCGGGTAAGAATTTTCCAGATAAAATATGGAAATACTGGAAGCAACGTTTCTTATACGGCGTTGCCCATAATTTAAAGTTACTGGTTTAGAAAGGAAAGCTGTGATGTTGTAAGACAGATACAGCCGGAAGAAATGTAAATATTCAAGAGATTGCTTTACACGGGCAATCTCTTTTTTTGCATCAAAGGAAATGGAGATTTGCTATGTTATACGAAGAATTTAAAAAGAAAGCCGTTAATGAGATTTTGTCATACCTGCCTGAAGAGTATTCTTCTCATCGCGTAAAGGTGACAGAAATACATAAGGTGAATAAGAAGCTGGAATCTTTGATAATTGCACCTGAGGCCACGGAGCATATGATACCCAATCTGTATCTGAATGAGCTTTATGACTATTACATGGGTGGAAAAAGCTTTCATGAGACTATGGAGCATGCGGCGGAATTCTACCTTCAGGGAATTAGTATGGTGAAAACTATTGCCATGCGTAATGAATTCAGAATAAGCGAGGATAAGATAGTATGCCAGCTGATAAATACGGAGAAAAATCAAAATCTTATCAACCGTGTTCCTCATAGAAGCTGGCTGGATTTAACGATTATATACAGGGTAATTTCGCCTATAGAAGAGGGTGGTTTCAACAGTACTATTATATATGACAGTCTGGCGGAGAAAAAAGGATGGAGTGAGGAACAGCTATACCGTCTGTCTATGGAAAATACCCCTTTGCTGCTGCCTCTTACTACAGATGAAATACAGGGAGCCTTTGATATTATTTCTAACACAGACAAGACTCTCGGTGCCTGTGCTGTGCTTTTCCAAAGCGTTTTAGAATATGAGGCAGAGCAGATGGATGGAGATTTTTTCCTTATTCCGTCTTCTATTCACGAGATGCTTGTGGTACCGGCTGAAGGACATGAGAAGGAGGGGCTGCAGAAGGTACTGCTGGAGTGTAACAGGAAGGTTTTGGATGAAATGGAAATACTCTCCGACTCCATATATTTTTATGATAGAAAAAGGGGAGAGGTATCAATCGCATAAACAAAGAGTCGCCTTAACACTTGCTGTTGAGGCGACTCCCTATTATATCTGTTTATCTTTAATTTTACCATAGACCGAGAACAGACTGCATAAGCAGGCTGACTGCGGTAATTCCTATCCAGCAGCATAGTCCCATGATAAGGGGTTTTCCGCCGGTTTTTACCAGTTTAACGATGTTTGTGTTAAGTCCGATGGCTGCCATTGCCCAGATGATGAAGAACTTGGACAGGTCCTTTATCGGAGTAAAGAATGATGAAGGAACACCCATGGATGTGGCTACTGTTGTAATAATTGAAGCAGCGATGAAGTAAAGGATGAAGAATGGGAATATTGACTTCATACTTACTTTCTTTCCTTCACTGCCGGCTTTTCTTGCACGAAGGAAGGCCAGTACAAGTGTAATTGGAATGATTGCAAGGGTTCTTGTAAGTTTAACGGTTACTGCCTTATCAAGTGTAGCAGAGCCCAGATTCCACATGCTGTCCCATGTTGAAGCACATGCTGTAACTGATGAAGTATCGTTAACGGCAGTTCCGGCAAAGATACCAAAGCCTTCACCTGAAGCTGTATCCATACCTATTGCACTTCCGAATGCAGGGAAGATTATAGCCGCAAGCACGTTGAAGAAAAAAATGATGGATATTGCCTGTGCCACCTCTTCATCATCAGCATCGATTACAGGGGCTGTTGCCGCAACTGCGGAACCGCCGCAAATGGAAGAACCAACACCAACCAGTACTGAGATATTTGATGGAATATGCAGCATTTTATGAAGTGCATATGCTACGACAAGTGAAGTAGCGATAGTGCATACGATAATAGGCAGTGACTGTTTTCCCGTCTCAAGGATTACGCTAAGATTTAATCCAAAGCCCAGAAGTATTACCGCCCACTGCAGAATCTTCTTGGATGTGAATTTGATACCGGCTTCAAAATTAGACTTGTCTTTAATCATTAGAGTAATAAGCATACCCAAAAGTATGGAAATTACAGGTCCGCCAACGATTGGGAACATTTTTCCCAGAATCCATGACGGAATTGCAATTGCAAGGCAAAGTATCATTCCTTTGCCATTTTTACTGATAAATGTCATCTATATTCTGTCCTCCTTTAATAAGTCTCTGATTTCAGTAAGAAGACGAATTTCGGCAGACGGTTCCTCCGGCGCAGGCTCTTCTGCAGCTTTCTCTTCCTTCTTCTTGAAGCTGTTAAATGCTTTCATAATCGAAAAAATCACGAAAGCAGTAAGCAGAAATGAAATTACCGCCTGAATAAAGTTACCTATCATTATGCTCTCATCTCTTACAGTGATAGAGATGCCTGTGAAATCCAGACCTCCGATTATTATTCCAAGCAGAGGAGTAATAATGTCAGATACAAGAGAACTTACAATTGCCGTAAAAGCTCCACCGATAATTATACCGATAGCCATGCTCATAACATCGCCGCGGGCGATGAATTCTTTGAATTCATTCATGAATTTTTTCATTATTTTTGCCTCCCTTCAATTAGGATGTTACCTAACCAAGACATTATACATTAAACAGGAAGGTGATAATATCTCCATCCTTTACCACATACTCTTTTCCTTCTGATCTCAGCAGGCCTTTTTCCTTGGCTGTAGCCATATTGCCGCCACATTCGATAAATTTATCATAGGCAATGGTTTCAGCTCTGATAAAGCCTCTTTCGAAATCAGAGTGAATCTTTCCTGCAGCCTGAGGTGCTTTAGTGCCTCTTCTGATAGTCCAGGCACGACATTCATCTTCACCGGCTGTGAGAAATGAAATAAGGTTCAGCAGATGATATGAAGCTTTGATAAGCTTGTCCAGTCCGGATTCGCTGATGCCCAGTTCCTCCAGGAACATGGATTTTTCATCATCATCTAGCTCTGAGATTTCCTGCTCTATTTCAGCGCATATTACTACAACCTCAGCGTCTTCTGTGGCAGCAAAGTTTCGAACCTGCTTAACATATTCATTATCTCCACTGTCTGACGCGTCGTCCTCGGAAACATTTGCAACGTAGATAATAGGCTTGTATGACAGAAGGTCAAGGGTCCTGATGTACTGATCCTCTTCATCTGTCACCTCCATTGCTCTTGCTGATTTTCCGCCGGCCAGGAAGTCGTTTACTTTATTTAAAATATCAAGCTCCTGCTGTAAGGATTTATCGCCTTTAAGGTTCTTGGTGGTTTTAGCTATTCTCTTCTCCAGAACCTCCATGTCGGCCAGAATAAGCTCAGTATTGATGGTTTCAATGTCTGAAAGGGGGTTTATTTTCCCGTCAACATGGACGATGTTGTCATTTTCAAAGCATCTGACAACATGAACTATGGCCGCTACCTCTCTGATATGACCAAGGAACTTGTTTCCCAGTCCCTCGCCCTTGGATGCACCCTTTACCAGACCGGCGATATCGCAGAATTCGATAGTGGTGTATACGGTCTTCTTGGAATTATATATCTCGTGCAGCTTTGTAATTCTATCATCAGGAACCGTAACAACTCCTACGTTAGGTTCGATTGTGCAGAAAGGGTAATTTGCCGCCTCTGCGCCGGCTTTAGTAATTGCGTTAAAAAGTGTACTCTTACCAACATTAGGTAATCCTACGATACCAAGTTTCATATTCTTTAGCTCCTCTTCTGTTTCTTGTTTTCTTTGTTCATCAAAATCCAATAAGCCCCAAGGCAAATTATAATAACACACAAGCTGAGAACCTGTGCCTGCTTGAATGGTCCGATCATTAAGCTGTCAGTTCTAAGCTGTTCTACCAGTATTCTTTCTGTGGAGTATAAAATTCCGTACATACATGCGATTTGACCTGTAAATTTTCTTTTGGAGCCTAACAGGCTTAAGAATATAAACAGGGCAAGGCACCACAGTGACTCATACAGGAAGGTTGGATGTACCATCTGACCGTTAACCTCTATTGCCCATGGAAGATCAGTAGGTCCGCCGTGTGCCTCCGAATTGAAAAAGTTACCCCATCTGCCGATAGACTGGGCCAATGCCACCGTTGGGAAAATCAAATCGGCCAGATTAAGAAAGCTGATTTTATTCCTATGGCAGAGAATCAGCGCAACAATAATTCCTCCGATGACTCCTCCATGGATGGCAAGACCACCGTTGCGGGTATTGATTATCGCCATAAAATCTCCGGCATAATAGCTCCAGTTGAATATTACATAGTACAATCTTGCACATACAAGTGAAACAGGAATGATAAATACAGCAAGATCAAGAATGTTGTCACTATTTATTCCATATCTCGGTGCTCTCCTGTAGCTCAGCCAGATTGCAAGAATAAAACCTATTCCAATCAGTATACCATACCATCGAATATCGATGCCAAGTATTGAAAAAGCAATTGGATCCGGTGCTCTCATAAGCAAGTCTCCTTTTCATTAATCAATCTCTTCTATTTTATAGGAAAATCTGATATAATGCAAGATGTTATGAGATATGAAAAAGTATGTAAAGGAACATTTTTAGACAGACCAAACCGGTTTGTGGCCCATGTTTTGATAGAGGGGCGAAAGGAAACAGTACATGTAAAAAACACAGGGAGATGTAAGGAACTGCTTGTCCCCGATGCTGAAGTCTATTTGGAAGACTTCACTGAAAGAATGGGAACAAGAAAACTGAAATACTCTCTTATTGCAGTTCGCAAAGAGGGCAAGCTTATTAACATGG
>JAQXLM010000064.1 GCA_029012125.1 Eubacteriaceae bacterium
AAAACAGAACAGAGAGAGATCAGCGCATTCTGGAACTTATGGATACCGTAGGACTTGCAAGAAGACTTGCAAACAGTTATCCTCACGAGCTTGACGGTGGTCGTCGTCAGCGTATCGGTATTGCAAGAGCTTTGGCATTAAATCCAAACTTTATTGTTTGTGACGAACCTGTTTCAGCTCTTGATGTATCAATTCAGGCTCAGATTCTTAACCTTATGATGGATTTGCAGGATGATATGGGACTTACATACATGTTTATCACTCATGACCTTTCCGTTGTAAGACATATCTCTACTCACATCGCGGTAATGTATCTGGGACAGGTTGTTGAATATGCACCATCACACGAATTATTCGAAAAACCGACTCATCCATATACTAAGGCTTTGTTAAGTGCTATTCCGATTCCGGACCTGAAATACAGAGGAAAACCGAAAGAACTTATCAAGGGTGAGATCACAAGCCCAATTAATCCTAAGCCTGGATGCAGATTTGCCGCTCGTTGTCCTTATGTATGCGAAGAATGCACAGCAGGAAATATTCCTCTCAAGGAAGTAAGTCCAGGTCATCAGGTAGCTTGCATTTTATAACAGGAGGTTTATCTATGATTATAAAAAACGGAAAAATCTTCTTAGACGAGCCCGGTACCTTTGAAACTCTGGATATTAGAGTAGAAGATGGCAAAATAGTTGAAATCGGTGAGAATCTTCATGGTGAAGATATTGTCGATGCAGAGGGATGTTTTGTTACTCCGGGTATTGTAGAAGCTCATTCTCACATAGGTCTTTATGAAGAAGGTATTATGTGGGAAGGTGATGATATCTGCGAAAATGAACCGGTTACACCGGAAATGAGGGCAATAGATGCTTTATTTCCCGGGGATGTAGCATTTGCAGAAGCTTTGACAGGTGGTGTAACCACTATGTGTACCGGCTTTGGCAGTGGTGGTGTAGTTGCAGGAACAGCGGTAATCGTTGAGAACACCGGCTCTATGGTTGTGGATGACATGGTTCTCGTGGCCGATGCCGGAATGAAATGTGCCTTTGGAGAAAATCCTAGAGATTTCGGAAGAAAGGGCAAACAGCCCAATACAAGAGCATCTGTAGCTTTCATGTTAAGAGAGTGTCTGCAGAAGGCTGTGGACTATAAAGCAGAGAAAGCTGAAGCAGAAAAGAAAGGTGAACACTTCAATATCGATCTTGGAATGGAAGCAATGGTTAAAGTAATAGATGGTGAGATGCCTATCAAAGCTCATTGCCACAGATCGGATGATATCTGCACTGTAATAAGAATCTGTAAGGAGTTCAATGTAAAGGCAACTCTGGATCATTGTACGGACGGACATCTTATTGCAGAGCATATTGCTAAATCAGGATATCCTGCAATTGTCGGACCTTCATATGGTTCAAAATCAAAGTATGAGCTTCGCAACAAATCCTTTGATACTGCAGCGGTGCTTGTCAAAGCCGGTGTAAAAGTTGCAATTACTACAGATCACAATGTGCTTCCTCAGGAATCACTAAACTGGCAGGCCGCAATGTGTATGAGAAATGGTTTGTCAGAGGCAGATGCAATAAGATGTATCACTTGTAATCCTGCTGATATTCTGGGTATTGCTGACAGAAAAGGCAGACTGAAGGAAGGGCTGGATGCGGATATCGTAATTTGGGATAAGCATCCTCTGGATCTTCAGGCAAAACCTGAGACTGTCTACCTCAGAGGAAGAAAAGTATACGAAAAATAACATAAACTATGGGAGATAGATTTAACCTATCTCCCTTTTTATTTGATTCCGTAGCTTACCATTTCATTATACAGTAGATATAAAGTTTCGCTGCTTGGATCACACATAGGCATACGGTATTCTCTTTCTATTTTCCCCATAATGTTCAACGCAGCCTTGACAGGTATAGGATTAACCTCCCTGAACAATGATTTTATCAAAGGTAACATTGAAAGCTGCATCTTTACAGCTTCTGCAAGATTACCATCAAGCCAGTGTTTTGTCATGGTATGGTACTGAGCAGGAATAATGTTTGCAACTGTTGAAATACAGCCTATGCCTCCGAGAGACATAATTGGAATTGTCTGATCATCATTCCCTGAATATAGATCAAAGAAAAAAGATGGATCCGATTTATTCTTTTCTATGTAGGAGGCAATTTCAGCAATTTGTGATATATCACTACTAGCTTCTTTTATTCCTACAATATTAGGGTGTTTGCTTAGATATCGAACAGTATCGGGCTCTATGTTTAGTCCTGTTCTGCTTTTTACCGAATATAGAATAAGTGGCAAATCTGTTGAATCAGCAATTTTTTCATAATGCTTAATTAAACCGTTTCTGGAAGCTTTGTTGTAATAGGGTG
>JAQXLM010000065.1 GCA_029012125.1 Eubacteriaceae bacterium
ATGAGAAAGTTTATATTTGCATTTCTGCTCAGATTAGTATAGAATTATTTGCCGTAAGTGATTTTTATCGGAAAAGAAGGGATATATCATGTCAAACATTGACAAAATTAATTCAAGAACAATATTTGGAATCATTTCTCATCCTGACGCAGGTAAAACTACTTTGACGGAAAAGCTTCTTCTCCACGGCGGTGCCATAAGAGAAGCGGGAACTGTCAAGGCCAGAAGAAACGCAAAATTCGCAACCTCTGACTGGATGGAAATTGAAAAGCAGAGAGGTATTTCCGTTACTTCCTCTGTAATGCAGTTTGAATATAAAGGTAAGGTTATTTCAATTATGGATACTCCGGGCCATAATGACTTCGGCGAAGATACCTACAGAATTCTGACATCCGTGGACAGTGCTGTAATGGTAATTGACGGTGCAAAGGGTATAGAGGCGCAGACTCGCAAGCTTTTTGCTGTATGCAGCATGAGGGGAATTCCTGTTTTCACCTTCATCAATAAGCTGGACAGAGAGACCAGGGATGCTTTTGAGCTGGTGGAAGAGCTGGAAAATGTATTGGGTCTTCCTTCTGTTCCTGTAACATGGCCAATCGGAAGCGGTCTTAATTTCCAGGGTGTATACGACCTGTTGAGAAATGAAGTTATTCTATATAAAGCGGGACAGCCGTCAAAAACACTAAAGCTTTCCGACGATGGGGTCTTTGATCCCCTATTGGAAGACTACATTGCCGGATATAATCTGGAGACTTTGAGAGATGAAATTGAACTTATTCAAGGTGCCGGTAATGAATTTGATTTGGACGCCATAGCTCACGGTAAGTTGTCACCGGTTTTCTTCGGGTCGGCTCTTGCCGATTTTGGCGTTACCTCATTCCTCGACCACTTCCTGGACATGGCACCACCTCCGGGACCAAGAAAAACCACGGACGGATATGTATATCCTACAGATGAGGAATTCAGCGGTTTTATATTCAAGATCCAGGCAAATATGAATCCGGCTCACAGAGATCGTCTGGCCTTTTTCAGGATTTGTTCCGGAACATTCCAGAGAGGAATGACTGTTACTCTGTCACGTACGGGAAAGCAGATGAAGCTGTCTCAGGCAACAGAGCTTATGGCCAACGAGAAGGAAAACATTGATACTGCCATTGCCGGTGATATTATCGGAATCTATGATACAGGCAATTATCAGATTGGTGATACCCTTACTACCTGTAAGCAGCCTCTGTTCTTTGAACCTCTGCCTACATTCCCTCCGGAGCTGTTCTGTCTGGTTACTCCAAAGAACACCATGAAGGCTAAACATTTCCAGAAGGGTGTGGATCAGCTGGCTCAGGAAGGAGCCATTCAGGTATACCGCAATGAATATAACGAAGTAGTAATCGGTGCTGTAGGTCAGCTACAGTTTGAAGTTTTCGAGTATAGATTAAAGAATGAATACAATTCAGATATAAGAATGGACAGGTTAGATTTCAGTGTTGCAAGATGGGTTGAGACTGACGACCTTGAGGCGGTCAAAGATACTCTTGATTCCAGAAGCATGCTGGTATTCGACCACTTCCAGAGACCGATTATTCTGTTTGCCAACCAGTTCACTTTGAACTATTATATGGAGCGTCACAGTGATATCAGACTGTGCGAGGCTCTGGACGTGAACAGTACATTAGGATGATAATGAAAGCCGTAACTCTTGAGTTCTAAGGGTTGCGGCTTTTTGAGTTATATTTCGGTTGACATAGAATGTGATTTACAGACTTATTCTCAGTCTCACCTTGAGTCAATCATGCTTTCGGCCATTTTCCATAAAATGTTCATATCGCAGGTTCCCTGCAGTTCATAGAAATAGTGACCGCTCGCCCAATACAGTGCATTGACTCCTTCTTTGGAATAAGTATAGCCTTTGCTGCCATTTATCGTTGCTTCTTCAAAGGTGGCATCCTCATTATCGATGCTTGTACTGAGATTTTCTATATTATTGTAGTGAGAATAGATAATTTGATTGCCTTCTGGATCAGAGTAAACCATGGTACATGATAATTCATCATCGTATTTCTCTGTAATCGTGTATCCGTCAGGAGTTTTCGGAAGTGTTATATTATTTGAATGCGAAGAATTTTCGCCGTCTAATTGGAATACGACATCTAAAGTTCCTTGCGCATCATTTTGTTCTTCATTCCATTCCACAATATAGTGTACTGCAACTGCACAGCCGGTAATGACTAATGCCAGTAACGCAATTATGGCCACCAGTAAGGTTTTGCGAATTCTTCTCTTTCCTACACTGATGTAGTTATTTTCTGCTTTTAGGATGATAGCATTCATGCTGGTTTCGAACTGTGGTGAAAATGCATATTCGGCATAAGGGTTTTCGAAATCGTCCAGCCAGCAGAATTCGTTAGTGAGAGCATGCTTAAGGGCCACATCAAAATTATTATTCATGATGATATCCCTCCTTTTCCAACATTTCTTTTAGCAAAACTCTTGCACGTTGCGCTCTTTTCTTTGTCGTCTCCACCGGTACAGATAATAAATTGGCAATTTCGTTAAATGTGTATCCGTAGAGATGATAAAGATAGAGCGTATCACGATATATTTCGGGTAGTTTCATAATACATTCTGTCAGGCTTTTATTTGATACAACTTCAAACACATCTTCAGTAAATTCGGTAGAAACAGTTTGTATATAGGTGTCCATATCCATATCATTATGCCTGTGACTAGCCATAGAAAGTGCTATGTTTCTGGTAATAATAACTGCGAAGTTTCTTGTTTCGGGACAAAGAATATCTCCAACCTTGTGGAAGTTTTTTGCTATGCGTAAGAATGCCTCCTGCACAGCATCTTCAGATAGATTTGGATCATCCAGTATTTTCTGTGCAATGTAAAACATCAAGTGACGATACTGTTCATAAAGTCTCGTAAACCTGATTTTATCTTCCTCTGTGTCAATGAGCGTTAAGTATAAGCTAAGCATGTCTGTACCCCTTAAGTATGTTGAATACATTATATCGGATTAATAAACGAAAATAAATAAATTTTACCTAAATAATTTTCCAAAGCTTGTCCCTAACGGATACAAATTCAGGTTATTATATATAACAACAAACCTAAACTAAAAGGAGTAGATTATTATGCGCTTACTTGGAAAGAAAAGAATCTTTATCTTATTAGCGGTAACTGTTTTAGTTGCAGGATGTACTTGGATAGGAGGAATTGAGCGTAAGGAAAGAGCATATACAGAAAGCTTTAATGAAGTAAAAACAGAATTCCAGTTGTTTGTAGAGGAAACAGAACAAATTATTGCGGGAAGAGATGTTTCATTTGATGAATTTACAGAGGGCTACACACAACTGCGAATGCATCTTTCAAAATGGAATCATTTGTATGTCGAGTTGCGTGTTTGGGAAAAAATAGAAAATAGCAATGCGTATGGAGAGACCACAGCAGGTGAAGTTTTTTTAGCAGTAGAGGATGTGTATTTTAATATAGTCCATACATACTATATAGAAGACGTGACTATGGATAAGGTCACTATAGAAAAAAAATGTAAAGATATAGAAGATATGTTAGAAGGGTTCTAGAACCTTGACATAGAGCCCAAAAAGGCCCGTCGCTCTAACGGTTTCCGTTAGTGCGACAGGCCTTATTTGCTTTATTCTTTATTTTTCAAGACTTGCCTGATAATCCGCCATAATCTTTTCAGCGATTGCCTTAGGAACTTCCACATACTTTTCGAATGTCAGATCGAAAGTTCCTCTACCCTGAGTCATTGAGCGAAGACCCAGTGAGTAATCGAATAATTCTGACTGAGGAGCGATTGCTACCAGCTTCTGTCCACCGTTTAGCTGTGGTTCCATACCCAGAATCTTTCCTCTTCTCTTATTCATATCGCCCATTACATCTCCCATATACTCATCAGGAACGTAGATGTTCATTCTCATATATGGTTCAAGAAGACAAGGCTGTGCTTCTACGATACCCTTCTTGAATGCAAGGGATGCAGCAATCTTGAAGGATACTTCGTTGGAGTCTACATCATGGTATGAACCATCATAAAGGACTGCCTTAACGTTTACAACCTTACATCCTGCCAGAGGACCCTTCTGCATGCTTTCGATAAGACCTTTTTCAACTGCAGGTACATAGTTCTTTGGAATTGATCCGCCAAATAATTCTTCTGAGAATTCGAATTCCTGTTCGGAAGGTGAGAATCTGATATGTACATCACCATACTGTCCTGCACCACCGGACTGCTTCTTATGCTTACCCTGTACATCAGAGTTGCCCTTGATAGTTTCTCTGTAAGCAATCTTCTGAGGAACTGTCTTTACGGATACTCCGAATCTATCCTTAAGCTTTGCAAGGATGATGGAAAGCTGAATATCTCCCTGTCCACCTAAAAGTGTCTGGTGTGTTTCAGCATTTCTTTCTACTACGAATGAAGGATCTTCTTCTCTCAGTCTTGAAAGACCAACACCCATTTTTTCTTCATCGTTCTTATCTTCAGGTTCAATAGCGATGAAGTAGTTTGGTGATGGATAATCTAATGGAAGATAGATGATAACATCATCTTTTTCACACAGTGTATCTCCGGACTGAGTGTACTGAAGCTTTGCAACTGCAACGATATCGCCTGCTTCCGCATAGTTCAGCTCAAGCTGCTGTTTACCTCTTAAGAAGAACAGTTTACCCAGCTTTTCAGTCTTGCCTACTCTGTCGTTGTAAACTTCCATACCTGATGTCAGCTTACCGGTAACAACCTTCATGATAGAAATCTTTCCTACGAATGGGTCCATGATTGTCTTGAATACGAAAGCTGATGGTGAAGCTTCTGTAACAGAAAGTCTTTCAACAGGTTCATTCTTATCGTTGAAGCCTTTATATGGTCCATGCTGTAAAGGTGTAGGAACATATGTAATCAGGACGTCCAGCAGACCTTCAATACCGTGTCCCAGGCTGAATGCTGAGGAGCATACAGGAACGATAACGCCGTCAGCAATACCCTTAACCAGACCCTGCTTGATTTCTTCATCAGTAAAGTCTTCACCTTCAAAGTATTTTTCCATAAGAGCATCATCTGCCATAGCGATAGCTTCCTTCAGTTCTTCATCGATTTCAGCAGTTAATGGCCAGCTGAAAGGAATAAGAGTTTCACCGAATTTAGCCTTTAATTCACCAAATGTCTTGTAGAAGTCGAATTCATCCTTGTCTCTCTTGTTGATAACGATGAATCTTGGAGTCTTGTATCTTTCGCATTCATTCCATGCGGCTTCAGTACCAACCTGAATTCCTGCACCTGCGTCAACCAGAATTACTGCAGCTTCAGCAGCTCTTAATGCCGCATTTACTTCTCCAACAAAGTCGAAATATCCCGGAGTATCTATAAAGTTAATCTTGCTGCCCTTCCATTCAACAGGAACTACAGAAGTATTAATTGAATATCCTTTTTCAATTTCCATTTTGTCGTAGTCGGAAACAGTATTTCCGTCTTCTACTTTTCCCAGCTTTGTAGTAGCACCTGATGCCAGTAATGCAGACTCTAAAAGTGTAGTCTTTCCGCATCCGCCGTGTCCTAACAGAGCAACGTTTCTAATTGTTTCACTTGTATAGCCTTTCATTTGATAAGACCCTCCTAAATTATTTTGCATACTTTACCACAGTATAACATAAATATAATGCTTTACACAACTGTTTTTATCAGCGTTGCCATCTATTATCAAGCCTTCTGTAAACCGACGAAAATCCGAGTCTGATACACTGTTCTCTTCACAAAAAAGAACCGCCCATCAAAAGCGGTCCTTTTCAAGTTTAAAACTATATGTATCTTATTTTGTGTAGTCGTAGAAACCTACGCCTGTCTTTCTTCCTAATTTACCTGCTCTTACCATCTTTCTCAGTAATACGTGTGGTCTGTACTTAGGATCGCCGTATTCGCTGTAAAGAACTTCCATGATAGCCAGGCAAACGTCCAGACCGATTAAGTCACCTAATTCAAGAGGTCCCATTGGGTGGTTAGCACCAAGCTTCATAGCTGTATCGATACCCTTTGCATCAGCAACTCCGTCAGCAAGGATTCCAATACCTTCGTTGATCATTGGAATTAAGATTCTGTTTACAACGAATCCAGGAGCTTCAGCAACTTCTACAGGAGTCTTTCCTAACTTCTCTG
This sequence comes from Eubacteriaceae bacterium, assembly GCA_029012125.1. Lineage (GTDB taxonomy): Bacteria > Bacillota > Clostridia > Peptostreptococcales > Anaerovoracaceae > Senimuribacter. Next base: position 6,176 of record JAQXLM010000065.1, read on the forward strand.
AAAGTTCTACGATTGTAGCCTTAGTTTCTTCGGATGTAGTTAAGCCCTTTATGATTTCAACCAGCTTCATAGCAGGAACCGGATTGAAGAAGTGCATTCCGATGATTTTGTCAGGTCTGTTAGTTGCAGCTGCGATTTCAGTGATTGATAATGATGAAGTGTTAGTAGCGATAATAGCTTCTGGCTTTACTAACTGGTCTAATTCAGCAAATAATGCTTTCTTAGCTTCCATATCTTCAGTAGCAGCTTCAATGATAAGGTCAGCATCCTTAACAATTTCGATGTCAGTTGAACCATGAATTCTTCCCATGATTTCAGCCTTATCAGCTTCAGTAATCTTTTCCTTCTTAATCAGTCTGTCAAGATTCTTTTCAACTGTTGCAATTCCTTTTTCAACAGAAGATTCTCTTCTTGCT
>JAQXLM010000066.1 GCA_029012125.1 Eubacteriaceae bacterium
TGTGATACTTGCCTCCTTCACCAAGCCCGGGATGCTCCGCCTTCTTGGTCTTCTTATCTGCAAAGCCGCCTTTCTCACCCTTCCTCTCTGCATCGTGCGCCTTTGCAATCTCTATCTTTTCCGCATCTGCCAGCCTGAGAGTCAGTTCATATCCGTGTATCAGAAGCTCCATAGGGTCCCCCATGGGAGCGTATTTTACCAGTGTTACCTCTGCCCCCGGTATTACGCCCATATCCAGGAAATGCTGCCTGAGGGAGCCTTCACCGCCTACAGAGGTTATAGTTGCAGTTTGTCCTATATGTAAATCTTTAAGTGTATGTTGTGTGTTTGATGTCATCGTCTGTATGTCCTCCCACATACGGTTAGTATACGCTAACCGAGGGAAAAAGTCAAGGAGAGCGGAGTTTCTTATACCGCAGTCCTTATTTTTATATCTAATCGTGATTTACTAAATCATGATTTTATATTATTATATACATACCCAAGCAATCTCACACGGGAGGAAAAACTATGGCAGACATTATTTTAACCCTTTTGCCCCTTACATTCCTTATAGTATCGGCTCTCCTTACAAAAAAGATGGCCGAGTCCATGATTGCCGCGGCTCTTCTTGCCATGGTGATTCTGTACAGAGGGGATTTTCTGGGCGGCACCATAGACTCCCTTTACAATACTCTTTCCAACTCCTCCTACCAGTTCGTCATCTTTATTCTGGTGGGCTTCGGCGGAATGATAAAGCTGCTGCAGGAATCCGGCGCTCTGTCCGGCTTTAACAATCTGGCTTCCGGACTGGCTTCGGGGCCGCGCAAGCCTTTGCTGCTGGCACTTCTCATGTCCTTTATAATGTTTGTGGATGAGTATCTCAGCGTACTTGCGGTGACCTTTTCTCTCAAGGGTACCACGGACAGAAACGGAATACCCCGTGAACACCTGGCATTTCAGTGCAATGCCGTAGGCTGCTGGCTCTGGGGTTTATCCCAAAGGCAGGCACACTGAAGCAGGCCTATGAAAGAGTGGCGGCAGGGGGTCCTGCCCTTGCCGAAGAAGAACAGCAAAAATCTTTGGTAGACATAGAAATGCCTGACGATGCCAAAACCTCATCCGCCCTCAACGCTATAATCCCAATATTCTCCCTCGTCATCGGAGTGCTTATCTGCGATAACGACCTCATACACGGAATATTTCTGGCCTTGGCTGCGCAGTTTATCCTGTATGTTCCCCGGAAGCTCATGAGCATTTCTGAGTTCTTCGGTTATTTCTTTGAAGGTGCAAAATCCATGACTTCTTTAGCCATAGTCATCTGCTTTGGCTTCATGCTGAGCAGCGCAAATCAGGAGCTTGGACTCTTCGATCTTCTGATCAGCGTTACAGGCACTGCTGTTCCGGGCTGGGTTCTCCCTGCTTTGGCTTTTGTTCTGGTGGGCTTCACTACCTTTGCCACAGGGGGCTGCTGGACCATGCAGATAATCTCCATACCGATTTTTATTCCCGTGACTCTCGCTGCGGGTGTTCCTGTAAAGCTTGTTATCGCAGCCATTATGAGCGCCGTTACTCTCGGTTACAGCTGCTGCTTCTATGCCGACTCGGTGTTTATGACTTCAGCAGGAAGCGAAGTTTCCAACATGAGAATAATAAAAACCGCTATGCCTTATGCATCGGCTATAGCGGTCATAACTTTGTGCGGTTATCTGGCTGCGGGATTGCTGGTTACCTAAAAAAGTTTATAAACTACTAAAAGAAAGCCTTTTCTATTCCTGAATGACAAATAGTGCCGGCCTTATATCCGTTCGCTGTTATCAATAATCTTTTAATCTCGATAGCTGCGCCAGAAATACCAGTGTTTCTTTCAATCCTATCAATTTGATTCATACCTTCTGTATAGCAAACACCATCTGGCTTTCTACTTCCCCCAAGATGCGTCCCTTGATAACCACATTCTTCAACCAATAATTCTATAGTTTTCATTTCAAATAATCTGTTTTGTGTAGAATCATATGCTAAATCAATTAACGCCAAATAATCATGTGACAAATGAGTTAACTCTTCTCTTACTTCTTCTTTAACTTCAATTAAATCAGAACAAGTTAAATCTTGTGATAGCGGCAAAGTAAAATCATTTATACTATCATTCCAAAAAAAACTCATATCCATCTGTTATGATATTCAATCCGATATTGATCAACCCTTGAATATCATAACTCCGTCGAAACCCCAGCGATTTACCCGAAGAAAACTTGCCAAACATCAATTAACTTCGTTAACCTCTCTTTGTGTCTTCGTTTTGGAGTTTTCGAAGTCTGTCTTTTGAAAGCGGATATGCCGCAGACTGTCTCTTCGATAGTAAATACTATCTCTTTGAGATTTTTTATTAACGCTTGGAAAACCGCAATGCGTTGCAATCACTATATTTCGCAATTCGTTTTGCAAACGTGTTGCAAACTGTGTGCGTTGAATTACCGTTATTCACCTCTGTTTAAACGAACACTATACTTTGTTTTATCTGTATTAGTTTTCTTCTTAACTATACATACTAATGCTTGCAACAAATAGCAAATGTATTATTGCGCCTAATGACAAAAACAATCCCACCAAAGTATATAGAACACTTTCTACAACTCTCTCTTTCTTTTGGAGTCTTTTGATGCCAAAAAAAGCAAAATAGATTCCAAATGTGTAAGGAATTAGTATTCTAGTTAAAATCTTTACTCCGAATGCACTCATATCGTCCTCCTTAATCAATTTGACCCCTTAAAAGAAAGATTGCCTTTATAGCCAATTCCCTTAACCCATCTACCTCCTTGATGCTTGTAAATCGCCCATTCATCACAGGAAAGAGAAACTTTAGTATACGTATAGCCTTTATACCCTTGATATGTACAATAAGCAGATAAGCCGAGTAGCACCCAGTTAAGTGCTGGAATTACTTTTGATCCAAGTTTTGATACAATTAAAGTGGTAGCTTTCTCTTTCGCTTTCTTTGTTAAAAGTGTGGTCGCAGCTGAAGCACTTAGCCCTGGAAGCCCCAGTGTTGCATTATTTAATTTAAATGAATCTGAGTATACTGTTTCTATTTTATAGTTTTGAGGCTTTATAGACGTTGTAGGATCTGCAACAATTGGAAAAGAGCTATTTTTGTCAAAACAAACTACTTGTGTTAAAACATTATCACTTACTATATAGCTTGTATTTACAATTTTGCCATCAGCATCTTTAGCCCATGCAGGTTCAATTACTGCAATAATATCCAAGTATTCTTCATCTGATTCCATGTCAATATAGGTATTATTTTTATCAACTATATAGATCCAGCCCTTTTCTTCGGTTTCCTTTCCGTAATATTCTTCAGCTGTCATTAGTTCATATCCTTTTGGAAGATTATATTTAAATTCGTATTCTTTAGGAGCAGTTGCATCGTTTATAACAATCATACATCTTACTCCCTCAATAGTCAATCCATCTTGTTCTTCTTGAACTGCTTGAACCGCAATAGAAACCGTATCGTCTTCACTATAAATAATCGTTCCTTTATCACTTACTACAGCATTCGTACTTTCTACATCTTTTGGGAATCCAATAGAGAACCCTTTTTTGGAACTTCTAATTTCAGACCTTCCCCTTCAATTGCTAAATCGTCTCCATGAATATCGACTTCATCATTGACATCCTTTGTTCCTACGAGAGTTTCAACAAATTCAGCTTGACTTTGTTCAAATGTTTGCAATCCATGATTAGTTTCCGTTGCAAAAGCTGCTCCGCATGAAGAAACTATCAGTGATATTGAAATCATACAGGATAATATTTTTTTCATAATTGTTCACCCCTTCATTTTAACTTAAAATGCAACTATCGTACTATACTTTGTCACGGTCTTTGTTTTCGACAGTTGTCTTGCCTGCTCTTCCAACAATCTTTCCTGTTACTTCTGCAGTACTTCCTGAAAGAGAAATAGACGCAGATGCTGTTGAATAATATTCTGCCATCAACTCAATATCTGGAGTAGATGAAACTGCACCGAATGCAGTTGACGCAGTAAGCAGCAAAATAAGACATACTGTTGACAATACTTTGAATTTTCTCATAGTCTCACCCCCCTCAAAGATATTTTCAAACATAATAACTCACCTTTTCTTCATTTCGGGACAAGCAAATTTAAAAAATATTAAAAAATTAAATATTGAAATTTTTTATTTCTTTTCTTCTAACCGTTTGATATAATGTATTTAATTTACTAAAGGGGTACAAACATGCTTAATTTATACTTAACACTCATTGATTCCGACGAAGATAAAGTCAGGTTCACGAAACTGTATGAACAGTATCGTCACCTGATGTTTTATATTGCACAAGAAATTCTAAAGGATGAACATCTGTCAGAAGATGCAGTGCAGGAATCATTTCTGCGAATAGCAAAAAATTTTCACAAAGTTGGAGAAATTCTTTGTCCCGAAACGAGAAATTTCACAGTTATTATTACTAAAAATGTAGCACTTACCATGTTCAGGCATAAGCGCGACCATATCGATATGGATTCCTACGTAGAAAGCGGTTCTTTTGAAACATCAGAGGATGTCTTTGACGCAGTATCAAATAAGTTTTTAACGGAATGCATATTGAAATTGCCAGAAATATATCGAGATTCCCTTTATCTTTACCATCTGTATGGATATTCGTTTCACGAGATTTCTAATCTCCTGTCCGTCCCTGTAGAGACTACAAAGAAGAGGACGCAACGTGCCAGAAGTTCGAAAGACCATGCTGGCAGCGTTGATCGCACTATTGGCATCAGCCATTACTGGCTGCGCTGTTGCCGTACACTATGTTTTGGAATGGCACGAAGAAGAAAATTCCAAACAGGGAACATTAGATGTTACCTTTGAATTAGATGAAAGTCCAGCACCAGATTCTATCGCTACCATACTCCCGATAACCCCTGCGGGATACACCATTTCAGAAGAATTCAACGATAACGCTTCTTGCATCATTATCTATTCTGATCCACAAGGAAATCAGATTATCTACGCTCACAACAATATAGAGAATATGGACATCAGTATTGATAACGAGGATGCTGTTTTTAAGGAGACAACAATAAACGGATATAAAGGTTATATCTCCTCTAAAGATGGCACAAATGCACTGTACTGGGCAAGCGGTACATATTTCTATGAGTTGCAAGGCACCTGCGATATGGATACCCTATGGCAAATGGCTGAAAGCATGATTGAATGAACTATTTCGTTCCCTTTCAATACTAAAAAACCCAGCGGATAATAATATTTCGCTGGGTTTGTAATGTTCTCTGATTATCTCTTTGAGAACTGTGAAGCTCTTCTTGCTTTCTTTAAGCCGTATTTCTTTCTTTCCTTCATTCTTGGGTCTCTTGTTAAGAAGCCTGCTGCCTTAAGAGGAGCTCTGTAAGCTTCCTTGTCAGCAACGCAGAGAGCTCTTGAAATACCATGTCTTAAAGCACCTGCCTGACCTGTGAATCCGCCTCCGTGTACAGTAGCGATTACGTCAAACTTGCCTTCGCATCCTGCGATTTCAAAAGGTCTTCTTACCTCTCTCTTAACAATTTCCATTCCGAAGTATTCTTCTAAATCTTTCTTGTTAACAGTGATTTTTCCAGTTCCAGGGATTAATCTAACTCTAGCAACTGAACTTTTTCTTCTGCCTGTTCCTTGATACTGCATCTTTGCCATTGTCTATTCCTCCCTTTCCTTAGAATTCCCATGTTTCCGGTTTCTGTGCAGCATGAGCGTGCTCAGGACCTGCATAAACCTTTAACTTCTTG
>JAQXLM010000067.1 GCA_029012125.1 Eubacteriaceae bacterium
AAGCAGTTATATACGGAAGTAAACGCTTATGCATATGGTTGGTACAACAATCAGAGACCTCACACTGCAAACAATGGACTTCCGCCAGCGAAAGTCGCTTAAAAAGCCACACTGGTATTACAATTTTGGTTGACCAGAACATTTATGGCGGAAAACCCGGTTTTTGACCTCAATTTAGTCAAAAACTAGCCATATAAGAACTGGACAGCTGAAGTTTCCTGCTAATTATTCGCATTTATGAAAATCTGCTCTGTGATATTTATGGCTATGCCAAAAATAATACTAAAACATATATACAACGGTATGCGGTTCTGGTATTAAATTTGGATACATTAGCAACTCTGGAATGTCGTGACGAAAAGATTGCCTAAAACACTATCGAAAAATGCATTTTCCGCCATAAATGATAGATTAGATATGGGAAAACAAAAGGCTGCACTCATGGAGGTATCCGAGGCATATAACATATTAAAAAAACAATTAAAGACCAGCACACACTGGTCTTTTATAATCCCCAAATTTAGAAAAGAAAGATTGACCGAAAAATGATAAAATCCGGGTCTGAAAAAAACTGCCTTTGGAGGTGTTGCGAAAAACACGTATTTTCGATATAATGAATTATTAGACAAACTAGGAAAGAGAGGACTTTTTATGGATAATAAAAATATAGATACAGATATCCTGATGGAAGAATCTCTCGAAAAAATTCTTGAGTACTTAGATGAAAAAAAGTACTTCCAGTCCAGAGATGAGCTTTTGAAATTCAATGCGGTAGACATCTCTGAGTTGCTGGAGGATATTTCCGAGGAAACAAATATCGATATGACAATAATCCTGTTCCGATTATTGCCAAAAGACATCTCCGTAGAAGTATTTGCAGAGCTGTCATCTGACACACAGGTTGACATCATTAATGCAATAACGGATAAGGAAATTGATTTCATTGTTAAGGAACTGGACTTCGACGATAAGATCGACGTTCTGGAAGAACTTCCTGCAAACATAGTTGACAGAATACTGGAAAAAACACCTAAGCATGAAAGAAAGCTGATTAACACCTTCCTGAACTACCCGGACACATGTGCGGGCAGTCTGATGACTCCTGACTATATCAGTCTCGATAAGGACTGGACTGTAGGAAGAGCTCTTGAACATATCAAACAGGTTGGTATGGACGCCGAAACCGTGTATACCTGTTATGTAAGAGATTCAGGCAGAAAGCTGCTGGGTATTGTATCACTGAGTACACTGGTCATATCGTCCAGCGAGACCAAGGTTAATAATATAATGGTCACAGATTATGTCTTCGAAAACGTATACGATGACCAGGAAGATGTATCTGAGGACTTCAAAAAATACGGTTTTCTGGCTATACCTGTAGTAGATAATGAACACAGACTTGTGGGAATAATCACTGTCGACGACATTCTGGATGTCATGGAAGAAGAGGCAACAGAGGATATCGAAAGAATGAACGGTGTCATAGACTGGGAAAACTCAGACAAGGGTTACCTGGACATGTCTGTGTGGCAGCACGCCCTAAACAGGCTTCCATGGCTACTGATTTTGATGGTAGCATATATTTTTACAGGAATGATAATAACTAATTTTGAGGGAAGACTGTCACAGATAATATGCCTTGTAGCATATATGCCTATGCTGATGGGAACAGGCGGTAATACCGGATCCCAGGCAGCAACCCTTATTATTCGTGGTATTGCCACAAGCGAAGTTGAAACCTCGGATATTCTTAAGGTATTATGGAAAGAGCTGCGAATCGGCATCATAGTGGGAACCATTTTGAGTGCCGTAAATTTCGGAAGAGTTTGCCTTCTTGACGGACAGAGCCCTGAAATTGCTTTGACCGTATGTTCTGCCATGCTGCTGATAGTAATCTTTGCAAAGATTATCGGAAGCATGATTCCGTTAATTGTAAAAATGCTTAAGCTTGACCCTGCTTTGATTGCAAATCCTGCCATATCGTCAGTTTCCGATATGGTTGCTCTGAGCATTTATTTTGCAATGGCGTCATTATTGCTTGGTCTGTAAAGACAGAAGATTGAGGATTTATTCTTAGATATTTGAATTTGTGTAAATATGAAAATCATAGGTTTAACCGATAGGAAATTTGTCAATACTGTTATTAGAAAGCGTCCCAGAGATGTACATAAGGGGGACTGCGGAAAAGTACTGCTGGTATGTGGTTCTGTTGGCATGGCAGGTGCGGCTGTGCTTTGTTCTAAGGCTGCCATGAGAAGCGGCAGTGGACTGGTAAAGGTGTGTACCGACAGCTACAACTTTCCGATTCTGCAGATTTCCGTTCCCGAAGTTATCTGTACACAGTGGGATGACGTCAAGGATGACCTGCTTCAGTATGATGCTGTAGCAATAGGTCCGGGAATGGGAGTTGATGACAGGACAAAGAAAATTCTCAGAGATATACTTATCGGATATGACAAGACCATCGTTATCGATGCAGATGGCCTGAATGCAGTTTCGGAAAGTGGGGAGCTGCAGACTTTGATAGCCGAGAGAAGCGCACCGATAATAATGACACCTCATATAGTTGAGGCGGGTAGATTACTGAGAGACCGGTTAGGTGACCGATCTGCCAGAGAGTTAGACAAGCTGACACTGGCAGATATGATTGTAAAAAAATACGGATGTGTTGCGGTAATAAAAGGTGCGGATACTTTGGTAGCCGTATCACAGGATGAAGCATATACTAACATAACAGGTAATCCCGGTATGGCAACAGCCGGTTCGGGAGATGTCCTGACCGGTATAATCGCTTCCTTTGCAGGGCAGGGAATGTCAGCAGAGGATGCAGCGCGTGCCGGAGTATTTGTGCATGGAATGAGCGGCAATTTTGCCGCAGACAGTCTGGGTGAATACGGACTTATTGCCGGTGACATAATAAACAACCTGCCTCTGGCTCTCAAAGATTTGATAGACTAAGACAAGGAGTGTTGGACTTTGATAGTGAAAAAGGGAGATCTTTATTTCGCTGATCTAAGTCCGGTTGTCGGCTCGGAACAGGGCGGAGTCAGACCAGTGCTTGTAGTTCAAAATGATGTAGGAAATAAATACAGCCCCACGATTATAGTGGCTGCCATCACCTCACAGACAAAGGCTAATTTGCCGACACATGTGGAGTTAGCAGCAGCCGACGGTGGACTTAGCAAGAATTCGGTAGTTCTTCTGGAACAACTCAGGACTATCGACAAGCGAAGACTGAAGGAACACATCGGTTGTCTCAAGGAAGACCAGATACCGAGTGTTGACCGTGCATTAAGCGTAAGCCTTGGAATAACAACGCCAAGGAATCACTGATTTGTTTGTAAGGGGTTGAAGGCCTGTTAAGGCTTCAACCCTTAGTTATATAATATAATAAATATGGAGGATAGTAATGGATAGTAAACACTATGAAGAGTTGGCATCAAAAATCAGAATAGACGTTATTCGAATGATACATAGTGCCGGCTCAGGTCATCCCGGCGGATCATTGTCTGCGGCTGACATCGTAACTGCGCTTTATTTCAAGGAGATGAACATCGATCCTGAAAATCCGAAGATGGAGGGAAGAGACAAGTTCGTTCTGTCCAAAGGACATGCAGGTCCTGTACAGTATGCGGCACTTGCAGAAAGAGGTTATTATCCGGTAAGCGATACACTGGAGCTTCGAAAGCTGGGCAGCAAATTCCAGGGACATCCTAATATGCACAAGGTTCCCGGAATTGAAATGTCAACTGGTTCACTTGGTCAGGGCATTTCCGTATGCGTTGGAATGGCATTGGCAAACAAGATGGACGGAAATCCGGGAAGAGTTTATACCCTTCTTGGTGACGGCGAACTTCAGGAAGGTCTTGTTTGGGAAGCAGCTATGTCAGCAGCACATTACGGACTGGACAATCTTGTTGCAATCGTTGACTTTAACGGCCTTCAGATTGACGGCAGAAACGACGATGTAATGACAGTTAAGCCAATTGACGAGAAATTTGCCGCATTCGGATGGAATGTAGTTGTTATAGACGGACACAATTTTGAAGAAATATTTGATGCCTTTGATAAGGCAAGAGCATGCAAGGGAAAACCAACTGCTATTATCGCATGCACCCATAAGGGCAGGGGCGTATCATTCATGGAAGACAATCCGGGATGGCACGGAAAGGCCCCAAGCGATGAAGAAGCAAAACAGGCTGTTGAAGAATTGGGAGGTGAATGGTAATGGCAGAAAAGATGGCAACAAGAGCGGCATATGGCAAGACATTAGTTGAGGTAGGTGCAGCCAATCCCAATTTAGTAGTTATGGATGCAGATTTATCAAAGTCAACAATGACAGCTGAGTTTGGAAAGACATACCCTGAGAGATTTTTCAATATGGGTATAGCTGAACAGAATCTGTATGGCACTGCAGCAGGACTGGCTTTATCAGGAAAGGTTGTATGCGCATCAACCTTTGCAATGTTCGCCTCCGGAAGAGCTTTTGAGATTATCAGAAACTCCATCGGATATACAGGAGCAAACGTTAAGGTTTGCGCGACTCATGCAGGAATTACCGTAGGAGAAGATGGTGCAAGCCACCAGACCTTTGAGGATCTTGCTCTTATGAGGACTATTCCAGGTATGACAGTGGTAAATCCAAGTGACGGAGTAAGTGCAAACAAGCTGCTGAAGCAGGTTATTGATTTTGACGGTCCTGCATACGTAAGACTTGGAAGAGCGGCAGTTCCTATTTTCTACAGTGAAGATGCAGAACTGGTTCTGGGCAAGGCAAATACTTTGAGAGAAGGTAAGGATGTAACTGTTATTGCAACAGGCATTATGGTTTCTGAAGCAATGGCAGCTGCGGAAGAACTGGCAGAGCAGGGCATCGATGTAAGAGTAATCGATATGCATACCATTAAGCCGCTGGATGAAGACGCTATTGTCAAGGCTTCTGAGGAAACAGGAAAAATCGTTACTGCAGAAGAACACTCTGTAATCGGTGGACTTGGCAGTGCAGTAGCAGAGGTTCTTTGCAAAAAAGCACCTGCTAAGATGGCAATGGTTGGACAGAAGGATACCTTCGGCGAATCAGGAAAACCTGACCAGCTAAAGGAAAAATACGGAATGACTGCAGCAGACATTGTTGAAGCTGTAAAAGGTTTAATGTAATATTTATTCTCCCCTCCCCATAGATTTTATATCAGGGAGGGGAGTCTTTTTATGAAGAAACAGTTTATTGCAATAGGAATTGCAGGTATGGCTCTGGTAGGTCTGATGATATACTTCGGAATAAATATCGGTCCGGCGAAAATAGGGTTCAAAACCTTACCTGAAGATAAGGTACCGAGAGCAATAGAAGCTGAGCTGATGCCGGAATATCGCGAAATGGAGCGAGCCTTTGCCTGCAGAGTAGATGATAAAGTCTATGTGGTGGTTACCAGGGGAAATAAACCTACAAGCGGATTTGAGGTAGCTGTGAATAAACTTGAACTTACGTCAGAAAATAATAAGAGCAAGCTTACTGTATTTGCAACCTTTGCGGACCCGGAAAACCCTGAAAAGCTGGCTCAGGTGGAATGCTTTCCATACACGGTAACGGAGACTGAATTAACAGGACTTCCGGATACAATCCAGCTGAAAGTCGACTATGCAAAGTAGGAAAAAAACATGGGAATGGCGGCCGGTATGAGGAAAATCGTGCCGCCTTTTTTTACCATTTTTCACATAAATTTCACACAAAATGTTGTAAAAATATGTGGTTTTGGGTTTAAAAAGCACACTAAATATAGTATACTGATTGTGTGTGAGCTTATGAATTAATACGAAAGGATTACTCATGATTGTATTTGATAATGTAACAAAAATGTACGATACAAATGTGGGCCTTGAGAATGCCAGCATTAGAATAAATAAGGGCGACTTTGTGTTCCTGGTTGGGCCGAGTGGCGCCGGAAAATCAACATTCATCAAACTGATTCTGAAAGAAATTAATGCAGATTCAGGAAGTATCATTGTTGATGGCAGAGATGTAACGAAACTAAGCAACAGGGAAGTTCCCCAGTTGAGACGCAGAATAGGTATCGTTTGGCAGGACTTCAGACTTTTACCAAAGAAGACAGTTTTTGAGAATGTAGCCTTTGCTATGGAAATTCTTCATAAATCCAGACGTCAGATCAGGAAAAAGGTCCCACAGGTTTTAAGCCTGGTAGGAATAGGCGATAAATCGGACAAGTACCCTCATGAACTGTCTGCAGGTGAGCAGCAGAGAGTGGCAATTGCAAGAGCAATAATAAATAATCCGACAGTTCTTATTGCGGACGAGCCAACAGGAAATCTGGACCCTGATACTGCCACAGAAATCATGGATCTGTTGAATCAGATTAATATTACCGGCACAACTATTCTTATGGTTACACACGCTAAGGATATAGTTGACCGTATGCATAAGAGGGTTGTAGCAATTGACTCAGGCCATATCGTAAGGGACGAATTTGGACAGTATGGATTCGAGGAGTCCACTTTAACGGAGGACTCATCCGATGAGGAGCAGGAATCTGCAGAGGATGCAGCTGCTGAAGAGGCTGAAGATGCAGAAGTGAAAGAACCTGAAACTCCGGAATCCGATAAGGAGCCTGTTGAGGAGGACGCAGAGGTGCCTGAGGAGGTTGCGGAGGTGTCTGAGGAAGAACCGGAGGAAACGGAGCCTGTTGAAGAACTGACCAGGCAGTTGTCCGACCTGGTTCATCAATTCAATCTGGAACACCCGACAAAGGTTGAAGAGCCTGTAGCGGAAGATGAAACAGCTGAGAACATCGAAGAAGCTGATGAAACAGCTGAGGAACCTGAGAATACAGAGGAAACTGCCGATGAATCTGCAGATCAACCGGTTGCAGAAGGAGAAGAGGAGGTGCTGACAGATGTTGAGCAAAATTAACTATAACATCAAGCAGGCACTTCACCAGCTTGGAAGAAACAAAGCTATGGGATTCGCATCAATCTGCGCCATTACGGCAATGATGCTGATTCTGGGCCTGTTCTTTGTGATTACCGTAAATGTAAATCTGTTTGCGGAAATGGTAAAAACAGATTTTGAACAGATAGAAGTGTTCCTGGAGGATGATTGCAGCAAAGCAGAAATACAGGACCTTAAGGATACTATGAGGACTCAGGACGGAGTTACAGACGTTAAGTTCAGAAGCAAGAAGGACGCAATGAAAATCCTTAAGAAGAGATGGGGTGAAAGTGGATACCTTCTGGACTCTCTGGATGAAAATCCACTGCCGAATTCCCTTCTGATTACAGTAGATTCCCTGGACAAGGCCAAGGTTATTTCAGACTATGCAGCCACTATTGACGGGGTAGAGGATGTAAAATACTATAGGGAAACGGTGGACAAGCTGACCAAGGTTACTGACTTCTTACAGCTGACAGCACTTGTAATCATGGGATTCCTGATAGTCGTATCCATAATAGTTGTATCTAATACGATAAAGCTTACGGTTTTCGCCAGAGCTAAGGAAATCTCAATCATGAGCTATATCGGTGCAACCAACTGGTTTATACGTGGGCCTTTCCTTGTAGAGGGTATGATAATCGGTTTTATATCATCACTGATTGCAGCATTAATCACCTATCTGGCATACAGCAGAATTGTAAATCTGATAGGACTTCAGGTTCTAACCATTATATCTTCGCCACTGGTACCGGCAGGATACCTTGCAGGAAATCTTATCTGCATTTTTCTAGCAATCGGAATCAGCATCGGTGCATGCGGAAGTATCGTATCAATGAGAAAATTCTTAAGAACGTAGGACTAATACGAGAGGATTGAATTTATGATTACAAAAAGAAAGCTTATTGCGCTTATCTTATCCCTTTCGCTGGTTGCTTCCCTCGGAAGCTTTGCCGCTGTGTATGCTACTTCAATTGAGGAGCAGCAGCAGGAGCTTTCCAATGTTAAGGAAGACCGAAAGGAAGTAAAAGAGAATCTGGAAGCTTTGATGGAAGATATTAACCATGAGCAGGCTGAAATTGACAAGATTCAGGAATCTATCAATGCCAAGCAGGCTGAAATCAACGCAACATCAGATTCTATCAAAAAAACTGAGAAGAAGATTGAAAAATCCAAGGACGGTCTTAACAAACGTCTCAGAGTAATGTACAAAAACGGCTCCGTGGGATTCCTTGATGTTCTGCTTGGTTCGAACAGCATTTCAGAGTTTCTCACCAACGCTTCTTTGATTCAGAAAATTTATCAGAACGATCAGAATACCATAACGGTTCTTAAGGAGCAGCAGGAGGAACTGGAGAAGAAAAAATCAAAGCTTCAGACTGAACAGAATGCCTTAGATGCCGAAAAGGCAGAAGCTGTGGAAAAGAAGGCGGCACTGGATGCGGACAAGAGTGAGCTTCAGGCTAAGCTGGATGAACTGAACGCAGAAGCTGAAAGAATCAGTGCTGTTATTACTCAGCTTCAGGACCAGAATAAGAAGTATAACGGTAGCGGAAAATTCCACTGGCCTACAGATTCTACCTACATTACTTCTCCATTCGGATTCAGAACCCATCCTGTTACGGGGGTATACACCGGACATACGGGTATAGATATAGGTGCATCCACAGGATCACCTGTTTATGCCGCAGATGACGGAACGGTAATCCTGGCAGAATGGTATTACGGCTACGGATATGCAGTTATTATCGACCATGGGAGCGGAATCAGTACTCTGTACGGACATAACAGCTCACTGAGCGTAAGTGCAGGGCAGAATGTTTCCAAAGGACAGGTAATCGCAAGTGTTGGTTCGACGGGTATATCCACAGGTCCTCACTGTCATTTCGAGGTCAGAGTAAACGGAACCTATGTTGACCCAATGGAATATCTATAATATGAATGGGAGTCAAATGAAAATACAACCTAAGCTAATTCAACTGTTAAATAAGAGAGGAATCGTTGGGGACTCTGAAATATCAGAGTTCCTTTCCGATAAGCCTCAGAGAACATACGATCCATTCCTGCTCCTTAATATGGAAGAAGGAGTGGATTTAATTCTTTCTAACATAGAAGATAACGGTAAAATCTGCATTTACGGAGATTATGATGCAGATGGAATAACATCAACCGCTGTTTTGATGAGTGTATTATCCCATCTGACAGACAATCTTACATATTACATACCATCTCGTTTCGACGAAGGGTATGGCTTAAACTGCAGTGCACTGGATAAAATCAAAGAAGACGGAGCGAATCTTGTAGTTACCGTAGACTGCGGCAGTGTTTCTTATGAAGAGGTGGAATACGCAAAAAGTCTGGGACTGAAAATAATGGTAACGGATCATCACACAATTACAGATAAGGTTGCAAATTGCATTGTAATTAATCCTATGCAGCCTGACTGCCCGTATCCATTTAAGAAACTGGCAGGGGTTGGAGTTGCATTTAAACTGGCACAGGCCATTGCTATGGTTAGCGGATTACCTAAATCCGTTGTTACTAAGACTCTGGACCTGGTAGCCATTGGAACTATCGGAGATATTGTATCTTTGCGAGATGAAAACCGAACTCTTGCCAAATACGGCATAAGAGCAGTCAACATAAGTGAAAGACCGGGAGTGAGACAGCTTCTGGAGGGCATAAGTCTCCAACAGGGAGGTATCGGAGCAGAAAGCATTTCCTTTGGCATAGTTCCTCACATAAATGCGGCAGGACGAATGCATCATGCGCGAATTGCAGCCGAACTGATGCTGGAGAATGATGCTCAGAAGGCTGACAGCAGGGTATCAAAGCTGATAGAGTGCAACAACCTGAGAAAATCCCAACAGGAAAAAACCTTCCGGGAGTGTTCTGAAATTGTAAGAGAAAGGTATATGAACGACAGCTTTCTGGTTATCCATATGAAGGATGCTCATGAAGGAATTACGGGAATAGTTGCAGGAAAAATCAGGGAAGAATTTCATAAACCTGCTGTAATAGTGACTCCTGTGGGTGAAGGAGTGGTTAAAGGAACGGGAAGAAGTATTCCCGGCCTGAATCTGTACAATGTACTGAAGGAAAACGAGGAGCTCTTTGACAGATTCGGGGGACATGCATCTGCATGCGGATTTTCCATGAAAAGCAGCAATATTGAAATACTGAGAGAGAATCTGAACAGGTCTATGGAAGCTTTGATAGCGGAAAATCCCCAGCTTCTGACGGAAAAGGCAGAAGCCGATTTATTCCTTGATGCAGAAGATATCACCGTTGAACTGGCAAAGGAAATCGCACTGATGGAACCCTTTGGAACTGACAATCCAAAGCCACTTTTTGCGTTCAGATGCAGACCGGAAAATATACGCCGGATGGGAAACAAGGGACAGTACACCAAATTTACAGCCATTCTGGATAACGGAAGGCCTTTATCATGTGTAGTATTTAAAAATGCGGCACAGTACGATGACGTATTGCAAAGAGGCGATTATGTTAGTATAATAGGAACATTGGAATGCCAGACATGGAACGGAAAGACCTATCTTCAGAGCACAGTAATGGAGATAGAACAATAGGTGATTTTATGATAAAAATGAAAAAATCCGGCTTTGTATCCACGATTATCGCCACGGTAGTCGCTACCCTTTTGATTGGAGGCGTCATTGGATATGTGGTGATGGGAGCCCTGGGACTTACTGTAGTAAACAAAAATGAATACGATAAGTATGAGGACATTGCATCAAGGTATGCTAAGCTTTATCAGCTTCAGAGTGTGATTAACAGGGAATTCCTCTGGGAAACAGATGAAAATGCCCAGATGGATGTTATGTATAAGTCTCTGGTAGATTCCCTGGATGACAAATACTCAGAATACTACACTGCAGAAGAATATGAAAAGTTCCTGAATTACATACAGGGGACCTTTACCGGTGTAGGAATAGTATTCATGCAGAGTGAGGATAATAATAAGGAATTTGTAATTATGCAGGTTATCGAAGACGGACCTGCAGACTCAGTAGGCATTAAGGTCGGAGATATAATTACTCATGTTAACGGTAAACAGTATGATGATATGAATAAGGTGGCAGAGCACCTGCGGGGTGAAACAGGCACCAAGGTGGAAGTTACCTACAGAAGAGAAACCAAAACGGATACCGTGGAAATTGTCAGAGGAACTGTTGAAGAACCATCTGTCGGTGCTACAATCCTGGATGGCAAATATGGATATATTCGCATTGCTGCCTTTGAACAAGGCACCGGCAAGCAGTTTGAAACTGAACTGGCCAAGATGGAAAACATGGATCTTAAGGGTCTGGTCATAGATTTAAGAATGAATCCGGGCGGATTGCTGGATTCCGGGATTGAAATAGCGGATGCGCTGCTGCCGGAGGGAATCATTACACAGACGGTAGATAATAAGGGTAAGAAGCAGAAGTATAATTCGGATGCCGAGTGTACGAGAATGAAATATGTTGTTCTGGTGGATGATCAGAGTGCAAGTACATCAGAAGTAGTTGCAGCGGCAATAAAGGATAATAATGGCGGACTGATTGTGGGCACCAGGACCTTTGGCAAGGGTATCATTCAGAGCGTAGAACAGTTTCCTGACGGCTCGGCAATCAAGCTGACTACAATGGAATACCTATCCCCTAAGGGAAATCATATTCACAAGAAAGGGATTTCCCCTGATTATACGGTTAAACTTAACGAGAATACCATGGTGGATACCCAGCTGGAGAAGGCTCTTTCCCTGTTAAAATAGGAAAATCTAAGCATAGGCACACATATGCTTTGACTTTAAAGCGTAAAAGTGCTATACTATAACAGATGTTTATGATTGTTGAAAGGAGCCCTGTTATGGAGTACGAATCAAAGTTTAGAAGTCAGGAATTGGATGATTTTTTCAAGGCAGTTTTAACGCTTAAGGATATGGACGACTGCTATAGATTCTTTGAAGATGTTTGCACCATTAACGAGCTGCGTGCAATATCACAGAGAATGCAGGTGGCAAAGCTGCTGGCTCAGAAGAAAACATATACCGAAATTGAGGAGATTACCAAGGCATCCACTGCGACCATAAGCAGAATCAATAAGTGCCTGGTTTACGGAGCAGGTGGATACGAAATTGTAATCGACAGACTGGGATTAACAGATAAGGAATAGTTATCAGGCGTGATGTTAAATTGCAGCATCACGCTTTT
>JAQXLM010000068.1 GCA_029012125.1 Eubacteriaceae bacterium
TCCATAATGCAGCTTGCTGAATGCTCCAAGGGACTGGTTCTTGTTACCGGTCCGGCAGGCAGCGGAAAATCAACAACTCTTGCCTGCATAATCGACCGGATTAATCAGAACTTTGAAAAACACATAATCACTTTGGAAGACCCGCTGGAGCATCTTCACAGACATAACAGAAGCATCGTCAGTCAGCGAGAAATCAATGTGGATACAGAAAGTTATGTTACCGCTCTCAGATCGGCATTACGTCAGAGTCCGGATGTCATTCTGCTTGGGGAAATGCGTGACTTTGATACTATCTCTGTTGCAATGACAGCTGCTGAGACAGGTCATATGATTTTCTCCACGCTTCATACTATCGGCGCTGCAAATACAATCGACCGAATTATTGACGTATTCCCACCAAACCAGCAGAGACAGATTGCGGTTCAGCTTTCCATGGTTCTTCAGGCCGTGGTAACGCAGCAGCTGGTTCCTTCAGTCAACGGCGAATTGATTCCGGCTTTCGAAATAATGACTGTTACTCCGGCTATCAGAAACATGATCAGAGAGCATAAGACACCACAGATTGACGGACTCATATATTCCTCATCAAGTGACACCATGATGTCTATGGATGCGTGTCTTTACAATCTGTACAAGGAAGGTAAAATAACTTCCGAAACTGCTCTGCAGTATTCTTCCAATCCGGAAATGCTATCCAAGAAACTATAGGACACTGCCCGCTGCAGTGTCTTTCTTTTTCATGGGATGTCTTGAAGACTTCTTCTCAGAAATAACGTCGAAAACACCTACTGCTGCAACAACTGCATAGAATAAAATAACAAACCACCAGCTCATGTTTTTTCCTCCTCATGTATGAAATCTTTGATGTAATAACTATCTTATATTTCATATTCTACCTTTTGGCGTGGAAAAAATTTCCCCAGTGGTTTCTTTTTTTCTTTATTTGTTATTATGTTGTGTGAATACTTACTTCCGATTCTTGATTTCGTTGTATTTATCAACGTTTATCGCGCCGGTAGCCAGCATCCTCTCTGACCATAGCTGAAGAGCTTCAACCGTAATGGATATTCGCTCCAGTTCTTCCTGTATTTTGACAAAATCCTCAATCTCGTCTTCTGAGATTTCTCCATCGGCGGTGATTTCAATCAGTCTCTCCTGCTTTCGATTCATGGAATTGAGAGAAGCAAGCATCTCCAGAGTTATCTGGGAAAGCTCCCGGGATTTTATCTCCGGGACATATTGCTGACCTATGGGACAGTCCTTTGCACAATAATAGTTACAAAGCTGCGGAGCCTTATACCCCTGTGCCATTATCAAAACCTCCTCAGGATGTGGCAGGGATCTTTCATTTTCTATTTTCTCTATTCGATCCGGCAGTATAGCCTGCAGCTGTTCACTGGCCTTTTCTCTGGATAATCCCAGTTCCTCTCTGGTTGTCTGATACAGATTCTTGTTTTCTTTAACGGATGCACGTCCCATTTTTAGCCTTCAAACTCCTTTTTCATCTCTGCAACCACCTGAGGATTGGATAGAATCTCTATTCCGGTCATTGCAAAACCTTTCATAAAATTAAATGTGTTCTCAAATGCTTTGTCACTCGCTGCGCACTCTACAACGTGTTCCGTGTGCTGTTCCATCGGATCATCAGCATCTCCGATTTTAAAACACAGCTGAACTGCAGGACATCTGTAGCTTACATCGCCTAAATCCGATGAACCCGGAATAATTGCTCCATTCATTCTCATAAACGGATATGGAGAAAACTCCTCAACCTTTGAAACTGCAAGATTGCATAGAGTCATGTTAGCCCTTGTGTCCATGAAGTCTTCCTCTGATGCCGTTACCTTGAAGGTGCAGCCTGTTCCCTGAGCTGCTCCTGCAGCACAGTTGGTGAATCGTTCAATCAGCTTTTCCACATCCGACATCTTATTGGCTCTGATGTAGAAGTTTGCAGCCGTATATGCAGGAATGATGTTTGGAGCGTCACCTCCGTCTGTTATTATTCCGTGAATTCTGACGTCGTCCTTACACTGCTGACGCATTGCATTAATCAGGTTAAACAGATTAATCATAGCATCCAGAGCATTGATACCTGCATGAGGAGCGGATGCCGCATGAGCCGGTTTTCCGAAGAATTCAACTCTCCTTGCAGCTATAGCTATTGTGTTCAGGGTATCCAGATTGGCAAAAGCAGGATGAGCCATCAAAACAGCATCCATGTCATCAAAGGCACCCATCCTGGACATTGGTACCTTGCTGCCTGCTGTTTCCTCAGCAGGAGTTCCAATTACACATACCTCACCGCCCAGCTCATCTACAAACTCCTTCAGGACTAGCCCTGATCCTACACCGAGAGTTGCAATCAGATTGTGTCCACAACCGTGACCAAGACCGGGCAGCGCGTCGTATTCGGCAAGGAATGCAAGCTTAGGTCCGGCTTTGGCCCCCTTATATGAAGCTTTGTAGGCTGTCCGGATTCCGCAGAATCCCTCTTCAACCTCAAATCCATGATTACGGAGGATTTCTGTCTGCACAGCACATGCCTTAAACTCCTCCATCCCAAGCTCCGGATTGGAATGAATATACAGACCCATTTTCTTCAGTTCAGGTTCATACTCTTTTACTAATTCAACAACTCTCTCTTTATAACCCATCTTCTTCTCCTATTCTACACATAAAACTCTTCCAAAGTTTCCAGGCAGATGCACCCCAGTTTTCCACCAAAGCCGCATCCGCAGTCTATTGCTATATGACCGTTCATCTTCAGAATTTCATCATTTAGCTCATCCGGATCCATATCCTCCGCATGTCTACCCTGAAGCCTTGCTCTTATTTCCCTAGTCGGCAAATGTCCGGTTACAAGGTAAGCATTCCTATAATACTCTTTAGTATAGTCAGGCGATTTGAAAATCAGCTCACTGATATAATAATCCCGAAGCAGTCTGTCTTGTGAAAAATTGTCTAAGCCTGCGTGAACCAGAATAAAAACCCTGTTTCCTGTCTTTACAACTTCGTAGGCTGAAAACTCCTCCATATACTCCGTTATATCCTGTCGCTGCTGCAGCGTTAATGCTCGGAACTCTTTAATTGTTGTCTCTCCACCTACACTCATCCACTGCAAAAGACCCTGCAGTCTGTCCTCTGTTATCTCTGCCAGGGAATCTTCCGTCACTTCTCTGGCAAGCATCTTAAGACATGAGTATGCCATATACTCATGATTTCCCAGAATCGGCAAGACATTAGGTCGAGACATCATATCCAGAAGAACAGCCATTCCTTTACTGCCTCTATCCACTACATCTCCCAGCACATAAAGATTATCTTCATCTTGAAGATTTATCTTTTCAAGCATCGCCCTATATCGGTCAAAGTCACCGTGAATGTCAGAAATAACATAATTCATTGGGCAGTTCCCTCCCCTCTGATTTCAGTCAGAATAACTCGCTCCTGTTGTCCATTATATCAAATTACTGACTGCAAATGTATCCCTTATTGTGTTTTTTTATAATGTTTTTGTATTTCATTTTAATCATAATATATTCTAAGAATGTTCACGTCAGATTTGCGACAAAATCTGCGTTTGTATACAAAGTTGTGTATACATCTACCGTATAGTGTATTTATATGCAATTTTTTGTTGACTGACAACAAATTTTATTGTAAGATGTTCCATGGTGTGTTGAAAATCAACGAAAGGATATTGCAAATATGAATGAACAAAACAAAGCTAAACAGCCAAAAACACCGTCTTTAGGTGTTGCATTACTTGCATTATTATGCCTGATTATACTTCTGGCAGTAGGAATCATCATCTTCGGGGTTGACCCACATGTTCCTATGTTCTTCGGAGTATGCGCAGCCGCAGTTATGGCACTGTATCTGGGATATAAGTGGTCTCAGATAGAAACAATGATGATGGATGGTATCTACAAAGCATTGCAGTCAATCTGTATTCTGATAATTGTAGGTATCCTGATCGGCTTCTGGATTGATTCAGGAGTTGTTCCTGCTATGATTTACTATGGTCTGAAGATTCTTAAACCTCAGATCTTCTTTATCGCAGCAGTTCTTATCTGCTCAATCACATCACTGGCAACAGGTACTTCATGGGGTACTATGGGTACTATGGGTGTTGCCCTGATGGGTATCGGTCTTGGTCTTGGAATGAATCCTGCAATGACAGCGGGTGCAATCATTTCCGGATCATATTTCGGAGACAAGATGTCCCCATTATCAGATACTACAAATCTGGCACCTGCTATGGCCGGAACTGACGTAATGAGTCACGTTAAGTTCATGATGCTGCCTACAGGAATTACTTATGCTATTACTTTGATTTTCTTCGGTATTCTGGGATTCACACAGTATCAGGGTGGTTCTGCAGATTTACAGTCAGTACAGGAATTCTCAGCTGCTATTGCAAGCCAGTTCAACATCAATCCGCTGCTGCTGTTACCTCCAATCATCGTAATCGTTGCAGTTGCTATGAAGGTTCCTGCAATTCCTGGGATTACTCTTGGTATCTTTGCCGGCGCAATCGTTGGTCTTATTTTCCAGCAGGGTGACTGCACAATCGGAACTCTTCTGGATTGCGGTATTAACGGATATGTTTGTGAAACAGGAAATGCTGATATCGACGGACTTCTTTCAACAGGCGGACTTCTTAACATGATGTTCTCAGTTTCAATGACCATCATTGCTATGATGTTCGGAGGAATAATGGTATCAACCAAGGCTCTGGAAGTTATCGTAAATGTACTGAAGAGATTCGCAAATTCACCTGCAAAGCTTGTTACTCTGACAGAAATTACATGCCTGCTTTCCAACGCTACAATGCCTGAACAGTACATCTCAGTAGTAGTTCCCGGACAGATGTATGCAGAAGAATACAAGAAGATGGGTCTTCACCCAACATGCTGTTCCAATGCCCTTGAAGGTGCAGGTACAGTAACTTCTGCTCTTATTCCTTGGAATACATGCGGAGTATATATTATGACAACTCTGGGAATCGGAGTTTCTCAGTACTTACCATTTGCAATCTTCAACTGGTTAATGCCTATCATGGTAATCGTTATGGCATTTATGGGATTAACAGTTGCAGACAAGGACGGCGTTCGACTTGCAAAGAAGAGAAAGGAAAACAGTAAGTAAAAACAACATTTAACATGCCAATAATCACACAAAGTAATAAGAAGCAGTCCGCTTAGTGATATGTACCCAGTTTCCTGGACACATTGATTTTGTTTAAACACACATGGATGCTTCCCGGTATTTTGACGGAGGCATCCATTTTGTTTTTACTTGAATCCGCTCATTGTTGTAATAATTAATATAGTCTGCGACTGCTTTTGAAAAACTATTGAATGAGTCATAGTCTTTCTCATATCCATAGTACATTTCGTTTTTCATTCTTCCAAAGAATGTTTCCATAATGCAGTTATCATAGCAGTTGCCTTTTCGGGACATGGATTGAATAATTCCATGTTCTTTTAATGTGTTTCTAAAATACTCGTGTTGATACTGCCAGCCTTGATCTGAATGGAAAATCAGCCCTTTGACAGATGGAAATTTCTCAAATGCACCATTAAGCATACGACGAATCTGATCAAGATTTGGATGTAATGATAAATCATACGAAACAACCTCATTTGTATTCATATCTA
>JAQXLM010000069.1 GCA_029012125.1 Eubacteriaceae bacterium
GTGGTAAAATAATTATTCCGGGTTTTACAGATGTACATGTACATTTACGTGAACCCGGTTTTTTTTATAAAGAGACCATAGCAACAGGAACTGCGGCAGCTGCAAAGGGCGGATATACCTGTGTATGTCCCATGCCAAATCTGAATCCGGTACCTGCCACTTTGGAAAAGCTGAAGACACAGCTTGATATTATAGCAAGAGATGCTGTTGTAAAGACTATTCCTTACGGAACTATAACCGAAGGCCAGAATGGACGCAGCAAGTTGTCCGACATGGAGGAAATGGCGCCATATGTGTGTGGGTTCTCTGATGATGGAAAAGGGATTCAGGCAGGAGAACTTATGGAAGAGGCTATGCTGAAAGCCAAGTCTCTGAACAAGCTTATTGTCGCCCACTGTGAAGACGAGTCTCTGCTGTTTAAAGGCTATATCCACGACGGTGAATATGCCAAGGCACACGGACACAGAGGTATCTGCTCTGAAAGCGAATGGAAACAGGTAGAAAGAGACATAGCCCTTGCGGAAAAGACCGGCTGCGGCTATCATATCTGCCATATTTCCACCAAGGAAACGGTTGACCTTGTGAGAAAGGCAAAGGCAAGAGGAGTTGATGTAACCTGTGAGACAGGGCCACATTATCTGGTTCTGTGTGACGAGGATCTTAAAGAGGAAGGAAGATTCAAAATGAATCCTCCCCTAAGAAGCCGTGAGGATATGGAAGCTTTGATAGAGGGAATAGTGGATGGCACCATTGATATGATTGCGACAGACCACGCACCTCACAGTGAGGCTGAAAAATCAAAAGGTCTGGAAAAGAGCGCCTTTGGAATCGTTGGGCTGGAAACATCCTTCCCGATTCTGTACACATGTCTGGTTGAAAAAGGAATAATTTCCCTGGAAAAGCTTGTAGAAATAATGTCGATTAATCCGAGAAAACGCTTCGGTTTTCCGGGAGGGGTTATTGCAGACGGACAGCCGGCAGACCTGACGATCATAGATTTGAATGAGGAATGGACAGTGGACCCTGCAGACTTTGTAAGTAAAGGTAAGGCAACACCTTTCCAAGGCTGGAAGGTCAGAGGAAAAGTTAAAATGACATTTGTAGACGGGGAGATTGTATATGAAGAGACAGATACTGAAAGTAAGTAGCATAGAAGAATTGCATAAGGGTATTTTCTCATTGACTCTGGAGGGGGACTGCAGCGAGATAAACGCACCCGGACAGTTTGTGAATATTCAACTGGATGGATTTTACCTGAGAAGACCAATTTCAATTTACAGCTACGATGAAAATCATGTGACACTGGTGTTCAAGGTAGTAGGTGAAGGCACAAAGGTTCTGGCAAAAGCCGCAGAAGGAGACTGTTTTGATGTACTGCTGCCTCTGGGAAATGGATTTAATCCGGCAAAAGGCGGTGAGAAGCCTGTCCTTGTTGGCGGCGGAATCGGCGTACCTCCTCTTTACGGACTGGCTAAGGAAATGATTGACAGAGGAATTACACCTCAGGTAGTTATAGGTTTTAACAGTGAAAAGGAAGTTATTCTGGCAGATAGCTTCAAAGCACTGGGAATCGAACCGGTAATAACCACTGTTGACGGAAGCGTTGGGATAAAAGGATTTGTAACCGATGCAATGAAGGATATGGATTTTGACTATGTGTACACATGTGGTCCTGAACCCATGCTGAAGGCTGTATATGAGGCAGCTCCTGACGGTCAGTTCAGCTTTGAAGCGAGAATGGCATGTGGGTTCGGCGCATGTATGGGCTGCTCATGTGAAACCAAATATGGATACAAGAGAATCTGCAAGGACGGTCCGATACTGTACAAGGAGGAAATCAAATGGTAGATACAAAAGTAACGCTTAGCGGATTGACATTAGACAATCCTGTAATTCCTGCCAGTGGAACCTTTGGATATGGTAAGGAATTTGCAGAGATATATGATATTAACATCCTGGGATCAATTTCTTTCAAAGGAACTACAGCTGAGCCCAGACTGGGAAATCCTCTTCCGAGAATAGCAGAATGTCCTAACGGAATGATTAATTCAGTAGGACTTCAGAATCCGGGGCTGAAGGCCGTCTGTGAGAGAGAGCTTGTGGAAATGGCTGAAATCTACAAAAAACCGGTCATCGCCAATATCAGTGGATTTTCTATCGAGGAATATGTGGAATGTGCCAAGGCTATGGATAAACAGCCTCAGGTGGGAATCATAGAGGTTAATGTAAGCTGTCCAAATGTTCATAACGGAGGAATGGCTTACGGCGTTCTGCCGGAAAGTGCCGCAGAAGTAACACGTGCGGTGAAGGCCGTGACATCAAAGCCTGTATATATTAAGCTGAGCCCTAATGTAACGGACATTGTTGCAATTGCAAAGGCTTGTGAGGAGGCCGGAGCAGACGGGCTGAGCCTTATAAACACCCTTCTGGGAATGAGAATAGATATCAATCGAAGAAAGCCTGTAATCGCAAATAAGATGGGAGGCTTCTCAGGACCTGCCATTCTCCCTGTTGCCGTAAGAATGGTATACCAGGTTTCCAAGGCTGTAAACATTCCTGTTATCGGAATGGGTGGTGTTTCTACTGCAAGAGACGTTATCGAGATGATGATGGCAGGAGCCAGCGCCGTTCAGGTGGGAACTGCAAATCTGGTTAATCCTTACGCATGCAAGGAGATTATTGAAGATCTTCCTAAACTGATGGAAGAGCTTGGAATAGAAAAACTTGAAGACATTATCGGAATAGTGGAATAAGAGTAATATTGTAAGGTAGTAAAAGAAAAGGAGAAGAAAGATGGGTAAAGACGTAATAATCGCTTGTGATTTTCCTTCAAAGGAAGCAACTCTTGAATTTCTGGATAAGTTTACAGAAAAGAAACCTTTCGTTAAAATCGGAATGGAGCTGTTTTATGGAGCAGGTCCCGATATTGTGAGAGAGATAAAAGCAAGAGGTCATAAGATTTTCTTAGATTTGAAGCTGCATGATATTCCCAATACAGTTGGAAGTGCAATGGCGGTTCTTTCAAAGCTTGATGTGGATATGTGCAATGTTCATGCATCAGGAACAAAGGCTATGATGGAAGCAGCACTGAAAGGTCTTACCAGAGAAGACGGAACAAGACCACTGCTGATTGCGGTTACTCAGCTTACTTCAACGAGCCAGGAAAGAATGCAGGAAGAACTGCTTATTAACGAAGAACTGGACAAGGTAGTAATCAAGTATGCAAAGAATACCTGTGAAGCAGGTCTTGATGGTGTAGTATGTTCACCGCTGGAAGCCGGTAAAATTCATGAAGCATGCGGAGAAAACTTCCTTACTGTGACACCGGGTGTACGCTTTGCTGACGCGGCAAAGGATGACCAGGTGAGAATCACTACTCCTGAAGGAGCAAAGAAAATCGGATCCGACTACATCGTTGTAGGAAGACCTATAACTAAGGCAGATGACCCTGTAGCTGCATATGAAAGATGCTGCAGAGAGTTTATTGGATAGATGAATTTTGATATAAATAAAGGAGGAAAGGAATATGAAGACTGAAATTGCAAAAGGATTGCTCTCAATCGAAGCTGTCTTTTTGAGACCGGAAGAACCTTTTACTTGGGCAAGCGGAATCAAGAGTCCGATTTACTGTGACAACAGACTGACTCTTACAGCTCCTGAGGTGAGAACAAAGGTGGAAATGGGACTGGTTGAAACTATAAAGGAACACTATCCTGAGTGTGAAGTGGTAATGGGCACAAGCACCGCAGGTATTGCCCATGCTGCCATCGTAGGACATCTTATGGACATGCCTATGGGTTACGTAAGAGGATCCGCAAAGGATCATGGAAGAACTAACCAGATTGAGGGAAAACTGCTGCCCGGACAGAAGGTTGTAGTAATCGAAGACCTGATTTCAACAGCAGGATCTTCAATCGAAACTGTTGAGGTTCTTCGCAACGCAGGTGCTGAGGTTCTGGGAATTGCCAGCATTTTCACATACGGCATGAAAAAGGGACTGGACAGAATGGCTGAGCATAATGTTAAAAATGTAAGTCTTTGCGACCTGGATGCTTTAGTTGAGGTTGCTGCTGAAACAGGATACATCAAAGCAGAGGACAAAGAGAGAATAATTAAATTTAGAAACAATCCTTCAGATGAAAGCTGGATGGAGAAATAAGAGAGGAGAAAGCAACTATGAGCGAAATTCGCAACCTAATTAACATTACTGATTTTACCGTTGAAGAAATCAATGAACTGATCGATGTAGCAAATGATATCGTAGAAAACCATGCAGCATACGAGGATATCTGTGCGCATAAGAAGCTGGGAACTCTTTTCTTTGAGCCGAGCACAAGAACAAGACTAAGCTTTGAAGCTGCTATGCTGGAGCTGGGAGGCTCCGTACTCGGTT
Source organism: Eubacteriaceae bacterium (assembly GCA_029012125.1). Classification (GTDB taxonomy): domain Bacteria; phylum Bacillota; class Clostridia; order Peptostreptococcales; family Anaerovoracaceae; genus Senimuribacter. The sequence goes on from JAQXLM010000069.1 coordinate 4,394, forward strand.
TCTCTGAAGCAGGTTCAAGTTCAGCTGCAAAGGGTGAAAGCGTAAGTGATACGATTCAGACAGTAGGCTGCTACGTTGACATTATCGCAATGAGACATCCTAAGGAAGGTGCACCTATTGTAGGCGCAAGAAGATCCACAGTTCCTATTATAAACGCAGGAGATGGTGGACACTTCCACCCAACACAGACTTTGACAGACCTTCTTACAATCAGCAGGAAGAAAGGCCGTCTTAACAATATGACAATCGGTCTGTGCGGAGACCTTAAATTCGGAAGAACGGTACACTCCCTGATAGAAGCAATGCTGAGATATGAAGGAGTCAAATTCGTACTGATTTCACCGGAAGAGCTGCAGGTTCCTGATTACGTAAAGGACACAATGGACAAGGCAGGTGCAGAATGGGTTGAAACGGAAAGCCTGGAGGATGCAATGCCTGAGCTGGATATTCTATATATGACAAGAATCCAGAGAGAAAGATTCTTCAATGAAGAAGATTACGTAAGACTGAAGGACAGTTACATCCTTAACCTTGAAAAGCTGCAGAATGCCAAGGAAGACCTGACAATCATGCATCCGCTTCCTAGAGTAAACGAAATCTCAACAGAGGTTGACGATGACCCTAGAGCATGCTACTTCTTCCAGGCTCTTTGCGGAAAGCACATCAGAATGGCTCTGATTCTGAAGCTTTTAGGAATTAAGAGAGAAGCGTAACCCATTGCAGATAAATTAAGAAAAAGTGAGGTACATAGTATGAATATAGATGGAGTAAAAACAGGTATCGTTCTTGATCACATTAAAGCAGGCAAAAGTATGACAATATATAAGCTGCTGCGTTTAGACAAGATTAACAATACAGTAGCAATCATACAGAATGCAACAAGTGAAAAATACGGAAAAAAAGATATTATCAAAATCGATCAGCTGATTGATTTAGACATGGACGTTTTAGGATACATCGACAGTAACATAACAGTTAACATTGTAGAGGACGGAAAACTGGTTGAAAAGAAACATCTGGAACTGCCTGAAAAGTTAGACGATGTAATTATCTGTAAAAATCCTAGATGCATCACTTCTGTAGAGCAGGAAATCGTTCATTCTTTCAGACTGACTGACAGAGAAAAGAAAATCTATCGCTGCGTATACTGTGATGCAGAACACAAGGTAAAATAGACGAGGAGAATACCATGATACAAAACTATCTTTCGTTGTTGAAGGGTGAGTTTAAGGGGTACAATTCCAGAAGTCTTATGGCAGATTTGATGGCAGGGTTAACTGTTTGTGCAGTGGCCCTGCCTCTTGCGCTTGCCTTCGGTGTCAGCTGTGGTGCCGATGCGGCAGCAGGGCTGATTACAGCTATTATAGCCGGATTGATTATAAGTGCATTGTCAGGAGCTTCCTTTCAGATATCCGGGCCTACAGGTGCAATGACCGCGGTTCTGATTACAATAATTGCTAAAGACGGAGGGGAGCTTTCAGGAGTATTTGTAGTTGGCCTTCTGGCAGGAATCCTTATGCTTGCTGCCGGAGTTCTCAAATTGGGAAAACTTGTAAACCTTATACCGAAACCGGTAATCACAGGCTTCACATCAGGCATAGCAGTAATAATTGCCCTGGGGCAGATTGACAATTTCTTTGCCGTAAAATCTGTGGGGAACTCCACAGTACAGAAGCTGCTCTCCTATGGCGATCTGGGCTTCTCACCGGATTTTGCATCTGTGGGAATAGGACTGCTGGTAATTCTGATTATGATTATATGGCCGTCCAAGCTGAATTCCAAGGTGCCGTCCTCATTGGTCGGAATTATAGTTGCCGCCATTGTTGCAGCTTTGTTCTTCCCTGATGTTGCAACCGTAGGAGAGATTCCTAAAACTCTCCTTCTGGAAAGGAGACTTGATCTCACTGCTATAGATTGGAACAATATGGGGAACTACCTGGGACCCGCATTTACCATTGCAGTTCTGGGAATGATTGAGAGCCTGCTTTGCGGCGCTTCTGCAAGTGCCATGACCCATGGTCGTTTTGATGCAGACGTAGAGCTGATAGGCCAGGGAATCGGAAATATTATAATACCTTTCTTTGGAGGTGTTCCTGCTACCGCGGCTATTGCTCGTACCAGCGTTGCCATTAAATCAGGAAGCAAGACAAGGCTTACAGGTGTATTTCATGCGGTGTTTCTGCTGCTTTCAATGTTCCTTCTGGGTGGAGTAATGTCAAAACTTCCAATGGCCGGACTTGCCGGAGTGCTGATAATGACTGCCTGGAGAATGAACGAGTGGCATGAGATAAAGGAAATCTTTCACCGTAGGTTTAAGAGTGAAATCGCACAGTACATGCTTACTTTAATTGCAACAGTGGTATTTGACCTTACAATTGCAATTCTTGTGGGAATCGTATTCAGTCTTATAGCTTTTATTTCAAGAACTCTTGAAATAAATCTTGACCATTCTATGGTTGATACAAAGCGTATGCCTGAAGAGCTTGATATGAGTAAAATCGGAGAAACCTGTGTTGTATATATAACAGGAGCTATTTTCTTTGCAAATACTCAGACAATAAAATCCTATCTGGATACCATTCCGAAAGCTGATTGCGTAATACTATCGGTAAGAGGTGTTTCGGTTGTGGACCCTGACGCTGCTCTTTCTCTTCTTGAAATAGCTGAGGATTATGAAGCCCGTGGTGTAGAACTTCTGATTTGTGGTTTAAACACTAATGTCAGAAAGGTTCTGGAACGTGCCGGCGTGGTGGATAAGCTGGGAGAAGACAAGATATACTGGAGTGTGGACAGAGCACTGTTACATAAGCATAACGCGTAAAACAAAGAAGAGCTCCTTGGATCTCATTACGGGAACCAGGGGGCTTATGTTATATTCATCATGCAAAAGCACCGATTAAACCAAAACCCTAATGCCAAGCATAATCGGTGCCGATTTCAATATACATATATCCGGGAGGATATAAATATGTATAAGATATTTGACGAATCTATAGACGAAACCGGAGCTGAATGGTATCGTAAAAAAACGGAGGAGCTTCCGGGATGTGCAAGCCAATGTTTGCCTCAGGTGGAAAAGTACGGACACTTTATCATCGGCAGAAACGAAAAAAGGTGGTTTATCGGTATACCGGGACGATTCATGAAAGCCGAGAAACCGGTCCAGGATATTTTCACTCTGTGGCAGCCAATCAGAGGAGGTGAAGCTCTGTACGATAAACTGGAAAATATACCTGAGAACCTTCAGGAAAACATATACGGATACTGGATCTGTGGATTATGCCCAAAATGGAGGAGACTTCAGCCCATTTAGAATCATTTTAGAAGGAATTACACAATAAAACTGTTGAAATTCATAGATTCTTATGATATTATTACAAGATGTATGAATAAGTTTATGAAAGAGGCTTTGAGGGAAGCGGAAGAGGCATTTGACCTTGGAGAAGTACCCATTGGAGCTGTTATTGTAAAAGACGATGAAATAATTGCCAGAGGTCACAACCTCACTGAAACCACTAAGGATCCCACGGCTCATGCAGAGATGATTGCCATCAGAGAAGCTGCGGAGAAGCTTGGCGGATGGAGGTTGCCGGGCTGTAGTCTTTACGTAACCATTGAGCCCTGCAGTATGTGTGCAGGAGCTATGGTCTGGTCCAGAATCGAGAAGCTGTATATCGGCGCCATGGATCCGAAAGCGGGTGCATGCGGGTCGGTGTTCAATATCGTTGAAGAGGACAAGCTTAATCACAGAATAGACGTGGAACGAGGAATTATGGCTGAAGAATGCAGTGCCATCATGAAACAATTCTTTGTTCAGCTTAGAAAGAAAAAGAATAAATAATCGGAGGAATAACACATGAAGAGACTGGGCTCAATTCTATGCCTTGCAGCACTGATTGTAACAATGACAGTAGGAACATGCTTTGGTGCACAATCACTGAAAATCGTAGACACCTATCCGGTAGACGGACAGAAGAACACTACTAAGGAAAACCTATGCGTAAAGCTTACCTTCAACGGAGATGTTGGAGATAAGGCTGTAAAGAAGGCTAACAGCGAATGCTTCAAGATTTCCGGACCTGACGGAACAATAATTCCGATCAAGGTTTACTTTGATCCTGAACATTCAGAAAAGGTAATGGTTCTGGCTGATACTACCAAGAAGCTTGAAATTAAGGATGATACAGAATATACGCTTACAGTTTCTAAGGATTTTGCCGATAAGGATGGAAACACACTTGGTGAGGATAACAAGATTACCTTTACTACTATGAACCAGGCAAGAGGCACAACCGTTTACATGGTTATGATGTTCCTGATGTTCGGAGGTATGTTTGCATTCTCAGCTTATCAGGCAAAGAAACAGAGAGAGAAGGATTTCGAGGCAAAGGTTAAGGAACTTCCATTCAACCCTTATAAAGAAGCAAAGAGAACAGGTAAGTCTGTAGAGGAAATCATTGCAGCACACGAAAGAGCAATGGAAAAGAAGAAAGCCAAGGAAGCAAAAAGGGCGAAGAAGGCAGAAGCAGAGGATTACGAGGACGAGGAAGAAGAGGAAATCGTAAACGGCAATTATAAGGTAAAGGGACCAAGACCTATCTCCGCTGGTGGAAGCTCATACATTACCGGAAGAAAGGCTCAGGCAGAAGCAAGAAAAGCTGAAGAGGAAAGACTTGCCAGAAGAAGAGCTGCTAACAAGAAGAAGAAAAAGAAATAAATATATTAATAAAGAATGAGCGGTATTTTATCCGCTCATTTTGTGTATTGGAGATAGTATGAAGACAATTACAGTTTCATCGTATGCGAAAATCAATCTTTCCCTGGACGTGCTGGGAGTTCTGGAAAACGGAATGCACCAGGTGGATATGATAATGCAGGAGCTGTCATTCCACGATGATGTTACGGTGAGTTATACTCCCGATCCGGACAGAAGCAAGGGAGATATTGAAATATGTCTCACAACCAATCGGTATTATCTTCCCACAGATAGCAGAAACATTGCCTACAAGGCTGCTGCACTTATGATTGAAAAATACGGTAATCACAAGGACGGTGGAAGGATTCTCATAGATATTTTCAAGAGAATCCCCGTAGCAGCGGGTATGGCAGGTGGAAGCGGAAACTGTGCAGCAGTATTGCATGGACTGAATGTCATTTGGGATTTAAAGCTGGGACTTAAGGATCTCTGTGATTTAGGTGCTGAGCTTGGCTCGGATGTTCCCTTCTGCGTAATGGGGCAGGCCAGAAGGAATCACATGCTGCCTAACAGAATCAGGCGTAGCAAAAAAGCTGTCTCTTGTGCCCGTGCAACGGGAACCGGCACAGAAATGGTACCCTTAAAAGGGATGAAAAAGGCAGTTGTAATAGCGAAGCCGGATATAGGTGTATCTACAAAGGAAGTGTATCAGGGAATAGATGATTGCGTCATTCATCAGAGACCTGATACGGAGGAACTTATCGAAGGTCTGATACATAATGACTTTGATAAAATACTTCCAAACTGCATAAATGTTCTGGAGGAATACACTTTGAAGGCGTATCCTGAGGTGGAAAGACTGAAACAGAAAATGTGGGAAATAAATCAGCCGGAGCTGGTTTTGATGAGCGGAAGCGGACCGACGGTTTTTGCTGTGTACGATGATCTGAAATCAGCCATGGAAGCAAGCGAAAAGCTTCGCACTATGGGCTATGAAAGCTACTGGACTAAAAGCTTTTAATGAATAGGAGAGAAAAGGTATGATAAATTTTGATTTACAAAATCATATGCCACTGAGAGAACTGGTATATGAGGAACTAAAGAAGCAGATATTAATCGGAAGAATTGCGCCCGGCACCAGAATGATGGAAGTTGAGCTGGCTGATGAGATGGGTGTTAGCAGAACCCCAATCAGAGAGGCAATCAGAAAGCTTGAGAAAGAAGGTCTGGTAACCATCGAACCAAGAAGAGGAGCTTATGCTTCAAGAATTTCCAGAAAGGACATGCTGGATACTCTTGAAGTAAGAGAAAATCTGGAAGCCTTTGCCGCAGGTCTGGCAGCGGAAAGAATGGACAAGGAACAGATTAAAGAGCTGCTGGAGATAGCGGAGGAGTTTGCGCAGGCGGTAAATGGCAATGTTATTGAAGATGTTATCCGCTCTGATGAAAAGTTCCATAAGAAGATTTTCGAGGGAACAGGGAATGACAGTCTGATTAAAGTTGGACTGATTGTTCAGGAAAATGCTTTGAGATTCAGATATCTGTACTACGATGACGTGTCAAGATACAAAAATCTGATTTTTGAGCACAATGAAATTGCTAATGCAATCGTAAGCGGAAATGCAGAACGAGCTAAAACTATTTCTGAGGCACATGCACAGAAGCTTAAGGATTTCGTTGAATCATTGGGAGAAGAATTATAGACATAAGGATGTATCAGAAACTGCAGGATTCAATATCCCGCAGTTTTTTTCTTATTAAAGTTGTTTAAGAGGTGAATGAAGTGTTGAATAAGTTTCGCAATACAGTGAATGCACGAATAATGGTAATGGCTATGGCAATTACTATGGCAATCACTTTCTGCGTAGCCACCGAAGCAATGCCGGCTTATGGAGAGACAGGTGACTCCAAGGCTGCGGATATAACAGAATTAAGTATCAAGAGTGTTGAAGTCCTTGAACATGGCGACATACAGTCCATATACAGAGATACTGTACATAAAGGTGATCCATCCAAAGGAGAGGACGCTGACAAGTGGTATACCACATACAGAGAATTTAACTTAAGAGATCCCAGAATCTTTAATATGGAGTATATTGCCGGTGCTGATGCTGTTGGATCGGATGCAAAAGCATATCTGGATGATGTATCGTTACAGTATGGCGGCTATGATCTTACCGACTGGGGAGATACAAAGACTCTACGAGGCAACAATGATATCCTTATTCTTAAGAACAAGGATATTGCTGCAAATGAAGACGGCTCTTATACCGTAAGCTTAACTCTTGAAACAAAGAGTGCATGGCCGGTTCCTTCTGACAATGCAGTTAAGAATGCAACAAAGAATGTGCCATGGGATGGATATTATTCAGGAAGACAGTTTGACTTCGGTAAAGGAATGTCTGCTGACAACCGCAGATGGTGGAAGGCAGGCCCGGCATATAAGGGATGCGGAACCTATTCATTAACAGCTACAGTTGATGGAGAAGCAGTTGCGGCTACAGATGTTCATATCGGGCCGTACGATGAAATGAATTCATGGATTGAAATGAACGAGTATGCACAGAGCCTGATAAAGGCTATCAATGGCTCTGAAATCCCCATTGCAGAGCTGGACAGGCAGCCTGCAGGAACAATGGCGAAAGGATATGTTGCAATGGATGAAGAGGGAAACTTCATTGCAGGTGACAGAGCTGACAGCGTCTATGTAGAAGTTGCTATTCTAGGATATGGATTAACTGACAACTATAAGGAGGAAAATAAGAATTACAACAACTACTCAAGATACAATCCAATCTGGAACGTTGTTGTAGCTGCAGATGAAGACAAGGTAGATGAATACCTGAATGAAACTAAGGTTACAATGAATGAAGACCCGCAGTCCTTAATTGATAAGTATAAGGATGCGGATGATGAAGATATCGATATGATTAACGTCTATTACCAGAACAACGTTCACTCCGATGAAGTCTCCGGTACTGATTCAATGATTAAGTTAATCAGCGATATGATACAAGGAGGAAAAGAAGGAAAGAAAATAAATTACAGAACCTGGACAAACGACGATATGCAGTATAGATACAGAGACCCTGCTGAGGGTGCAGTTCAGGGGGAAACACATACTGTAACAGGTGGATATGAGGGGATATTTTTAAATCAGTCTGCAAGAACAGACAAAGTAATTAATACAGGAGAGGCTTTGGATAAGTTTATCTTCGTATCAACTCTTTGCAGCAACCCGGATGCAAAGGCAGGAATGAGAAGAACTAACAGATATGACTTTGACCTTAACAGAGATGCTGTATTCTCAACAATGCCTGAAACAATTGCACTTATTAAAGACTTAATGAAGTGGGATCCGCTGGTAATGAATGAATGGCATGGATATGTACAGTCAATGCTGATTGAACCTTGTACAGCTCCTCATGATCCTGCATTCGATTATGACCTGCTTCAGAACAATATGCTCAACTTATCATATGCCGCAGGACTTGCGGTAACAGCAAGCTCAGGATGCTCCAACTTCCTGGTACCCTGGGACCATTATGATGGAGGAGACTGGGATGACGGCGGAACCATCTACGCTCCTATGTTTGCGGAATTACTGGGATGCTATGGATTCACAATTGAATTCCCTTATGCCAACTCTGATTCATTCGATGCAAACAACGCCGTTAACTATGGTATGATTGATGAATTACTTCATGGTGAAACAGAATACTTCCAAGGCAACAGACTGAACGGTGAACTGATGGATGCTGATGGTAATGCATATGACAGCCACGAAGTCGACATACTATACGACTCAATGCGCAAGAGCACAGTTCTATCCAAGCTGGAAACAAAACTTAGAGGAATCAACAACGAAGATGTTAAAGATAAAGTTGACAAGTACCTGATTGATAAGAAAGTCGTTAATGGAGTTGAGGAAGACAGGGTAGTGGGAAGAACAAGACCTGTTGATGCTGACGGCAATGAACTATCATTCTTCCCTGACTACATTGTAGTCCCGGCAGATGACAAAAATCAGTACAATATTGCTGAAGGTATAAAGGCAATAAACCAGATGATGGGATGGAATATCAAGGTCGACGTTTCTACAGCAGACGTTAAATACGACGGAAAGACTATAAAAGCAGGTGCTTATGTAATAAACATGAAGCAGGCTAACAGAAACGTTATTTTCGAAGTAATGAGCAAAGGATATGATGCTACAAACTTCTCAGGCATGTATGCCGACATATACTGCAACCTTCCTGACGTAAGAGGATTCGACAGCATTCAGGTTTATACTGACGGCCTGTTCGATGGAAAGACTGCAACCTTAGAATCTTCAATTGAAAAAAAAGCAAATATCTCGGGTGATGTTGACAAATACGTAGTATTCAAGAGTCAAAGCACCGATGCAGTAAGATTCGTTAACCTGCTGTTATCGGGCAGATCAAGCGGTCCTTCATATTCCGAAAAAGGTGATGTATGGATGCTGCGAAAGGACGCTGCAGGCGTTGGAACTGCATCTGACTATATTATCAGGACGAAAGACCTGAACAAGATAAGCAATCTGGCAGATAACGATGTCCTTGGATTAAAGGGTTGTCAAATTGAGGGTAAATACATCAGCAAGCTTCCGGACGAGGCAGTACCGCTGGTAGAACCTGTAATCTCGCTTAACACTACAAGAACTGCACAGTCAGGAGGTCCGATCTGGTGGATGCTGGACGACTATCTGGGATTCGGTTCAATGGCTGATTACAACGGAACTGCCAGCCTGAAGCTTACGGTCGTTCCTAAGGCAGCGAATCCTACAGTAACACTTGCTCCGGTAACCGGCGGATATAATGACATTAAGGCTTCATGGCCGGCAGTTACCGGTGCAACAGGCTATAAGGTGCTCTACAAGAAGGCAGTAAATAAGACTTGGAATTATAAGTATACAAGCAGCAAGTCTACTACAATTAAGGATGTTGCCAGTGGTGCAAAGTATCAGGTTAAGGTGGTTCCATACTTTAAGAATAAGGTGGGAACAAGAATTTACAGTATTGCTGCTCCTGCCGTTAAGAATGTTTACACATTAAAGAAACTTGCAGCTCCTAAGGTTACAAAGGCTGAAGCAGGTGGGGTTAAAGTAAGGTGGACCAATATCAGCGGTGAGACCGGATATCAGATTTCCAGGTCAACAAGCAAGACAGGAACAAATATCGTGGCTACTGTTAAGACTACTTCAGGTGTATCCAAGGCAGTTAAGGCAACTAAGGGCAAGACATACTACTACAAAGTCAGAGCTTATAGAACAGTTGGTGGCAGTAAGGTATATGCTCCATGGTCCACTGTAACAAAATACAAACTATAGTTTTATACGCAAGAGCAGACATAATGATGCCGCCATTCTCATAATCTTGTAAGAGGTTGAATTATGTAAGGAGGAGAATACAATGGCAATGAGTGGAGGCATTCCGGAATATGCTATGCAGCCGGCACGGGCGCCAAAGACTATTGAGGCTAAGGCTAATTACAATACAGAGAAAATAACATGTAGAGTCAGAACGCAAAATATCTCCTTTCAGATTGAGGAGGATATATTGGTGCCTGACATCAAACCTGATATGGATGAAATCCTGACAATTGCAGCAGAGGCAGGGATATCGCCGGAGGAAAAATCTTTGATGGCGGGAGAGGAACTGGTTAATCTGACGGGTAATATTCATCTTCAGGCAGTTTACAAAGGAAACGGTGGAGAAATTGTTCCTCTGGAAGCACGTCTTCCATATAAACATCAATGGAAATCCATAATGGAAGTGCAGGCTGACGCAACCTTCCAAAGCAACGTAAAGGCTTTAGAATATATCGTGGTAAACGAGAGAAAACTTAGAATAAAGGTAACCATGGAGGTTTCAATCAGCTTTTGCACGGATAAAACACTAAAAATCCTATGTGGACTTGAGGATGGCCAGCTTCAGTTAAAAAAAGAACCGGTGAGTATTAACTGCATGACTGTAATATGCAAGGACGAAACCGATATTACAGAGTCCTTCAAAAGAAAGGACGGAATAGTTCCAAAGACTGTTTTGAGAGAGGATTACCATATCAGTGAGAACTACAGGCAGATAACAGGAGATAAAATAGTAATCAACGGGTTTATATTTATAACTCTGCTTTACTTAGGTGCAAATGAGAAGGATGCTGAGGAAAAACCACAGATCTGCCAGCAAAGGGAGAAAATCGAGTTCACTCAGTTTATTCCTATAGGACGAAATTTCAGAGACAGAAACTACACTCTTTCACAGGTAGAATTTCACAGCAACAATATGCATACTGAAATCGTATCACCTCTGCGAAGCGATGACGAGGAGGAACTGTCCCATCAGAAGGAATTTCAGTGTAGCGGAAGTATTGAAACAAAGGTTTATCTGTATGAACCGGTAGAAAAAACAATGGTTGTAGACGCCTACCATCAGGAAAAGAATTTTGGATTTGAACAAAAGACTTCTTCTGTGAGGCCGTTATCAAAGGTCAGTGATATGGAAATAGACTTCAGCGACGGAATAAACCTGAAATCGGCACCATTGACCGGAAGAAAATCGGAGGCAAGTCTCTTTGGATACTGTACTGTGGAAAAGCTGGAAGCCAGCTTTGAACAGGGAAGAGGAACCGTAGAGGGAACTTTGATGTGGAATGTCTGCTATATGGATAAAAATGAAGAAGTGATAAGCCTAAGTGAAAGAAAGAGTCTGCACCATAGCTTCCAATGGGAAGAGGGGATTGACGATAACGAGTATAAATGTGAAATAAAGTCAGTTGCCGTAGATTTTATCAATGACAGTCAGGTAGAGGTAAAGTGCCAGCTTGCCTTACATGTGGCAGGATATGGGGAAATAGAGTTTATGGAGCTGACAAATCCTACTTTTGAGGAAGGATATAATGTGAAAAGCTATCCTATGGTTATCGTATCTGTTGAACCGGGAGAAAGCCTTTGGGATATCGCCAAAAGACACCGAACTACGGAAAAAGCAATTAAAGTCACCAATAATTTGGAGGATATGCCTAAACCGTACAGCCGTCTGTTGATTATGAAGTAAAAGAGGCTCCAAAACGAGCCTCTGGTTTTTGTCAACAAGTAATCGCCGACAATGGACACACATAAACTGTTATTATAAAAATAACAGAATAATAAAGGACAGTTTGATAAAACGGAATAAAAACGCTTAGCTGTATATATAAAAATAATCAAAATTGCCTATTTTAAAAAGTGCATTTTTAGGATAATATTTATTTGTAAAGAAAAAAGGAAAGAGTAGAGAAAAAATTATGGAAAACACAAGAAACAGAACCTACACATTAGTAATTACAGCATTATTTATAGCACTGACATATGTTGCAACATGGCTTATTAACATCAGACTCCCACTGGTAGGAAGTGGCGGATTGATTCATCTTGGAAATGTGCCTCTATTCATAGGAGCTATGCTTTTTGGACGTAAAACAGGTGCGTTAGCAGGCGCTTTCGGCATGGGATTATTCGATCTGTTCAGTGGATGGACCGCATGGGCACCATTTACATTCGTGATTGTTGGAGCTATGGGTTATGTGGTAGGCCTGATGGCAGAGAAGAAACCTTTCAGCAACGCAACTGTAAACAATGTAGTATCCATTGTTCTCGCATTGATTATCAAAATTGCGGGCTATTATTTTGCAGAGGTTATTCTTTACGGAAACTGGGTAGCTCCTCTGGGCTCAATACCCGGAAACATTATGCAGGTAACGGTTGCCGGAATCATTGTTCTACTGGTTATCCAGCAGATGAGAAAATACGTTAAAATGATTTAATAAGATAAAATCAAGCTACTAATTCCGCCGGGTATGCCTATATGGCTGCCCGGATGTTTTCATATATTTTTTAATTATTTTTAAGAGGTGACAATATGTATCAGATTATGACTGCCGGACCGACACAGGTCAGAGAAAATGTAAGAATGGCCAGAAGCCTGGAATGCACTAATCCGGATCTGGATCCCGAATTTTTCGATTTCTATAAGGAAACCTGCCAGCTTTTATCAAAGGCGGTAAACACTGAGAATCAGGCACTGATTTTAGGCGGTGAAGGAATTCTGGGACTGGAAGCGGCATGTGCATCCATGACAGAACCCGGCGACAGAGTACTTGTTATAGATAACGGAGTATTCGGAAAAGGTTTTGCTGATTTTGTTAAAATATACGGCGGAGAACCGGTATCCTTCGTTTCTGACTATCATCGTCCCGTAAATCTGTCAGAGTTGGAAGAATTTCTGAAAAAAGACAGCGACTTCAAATATGCAACAGTAGTTCATATGGATACACCAAGCGGTGTGCTCAACGATGCGGAGGAGATAAGTAAGCTGCTGGATCGTTACGGCATAATGACAGTAGCAGACTCTGTGGCAGGGCTGTTCGGAGAAAAACTGGACATGTCTAACAGCAAAATAGATATCTTGTGCGGAGGCTCGCAGAAGGCATTGTCATGCCCACCGGGACTGACAATGATATGGGTTAGCGATAGAGCCTTTGATGCTATGAAGAACAGAAAAACACCTATTACAGCATTCTATGCAAACATTCTGAACTACAAAGACTACTATGAAAACAGATGTTTCCCATACACTATGCCAATCAGCGACATCTACGGTCTGCGTGCTGCCCTGGATAATTACTTCGACATGCAGGACACCATTTACGACAGACATGCTCGTATAGCTGCGGCAACTCGTAAGGCTATAGTGGAAGGCGGACTGGAGCTTTACCTGGAAGAAGGCTTCTCCAATAATGTTACAGTAGTAAAAGTACCTGAAGGCATTACCGACCAGCAGCTTCTGGACGGTATGATGAAGGATTACAACGTCATGATTTCCGGTTGCTTTGACGTTCTTGCAGGCCTGGTTGTTCGTATCGGACATATGGGAGAAAACTGCTACGAGGACAAGCTGGAGGCTACTCTTACAGCTATGCAGAAGACGCTGGAGAAATATGGCGTTCCTGTAAAATGTGACCTTGCAGATGCTTTCAGAAGAAATCTGAAATAGAGATAAATAAAGTGCCGTTAAGAAAAACAGCTCCCTGTCTTAGGTATTGTCATCTAAGACAGGGAGCTGTTTTTACTGATTCATAATAGATTTGATTTTCTCTTTTACCTTTGATTTAAGTATAATTCGGTCTGATGAACGGTCAGGGTCTTCACTTTCTTCGCCTTCTTCATCTACCGCATCCTCATCTATAAGGCACAGGTTAGGGAAAATTACACACCACCAGTTCATGCCTTGCCCCTTACCCAGTGTGATTCGAAGAGCTTCGTAGTTGCCGGCGGGGAGGGTTAAATCTTCGTAGCATTTTTCAGGAATGAAAAAAACTCCGAGACGAGCCTTTGCTTTGTATTCAAAGCCCTCAGCAGCGATTACTCCGTTGGCAATCTCTTCAATATCGTCTAAATGCGATTCAATATATTCCCTGCTTTCTTCTATGGATTCCTGGCCCTCCATGTATTGAATCACCTTGTCTCGGACCTTAAGCTTCAAAGCCTGGTCCTCTTTGCTGTCACTGCTTGCAAGAATATGCAGTCTGATTATCCCCTCGTGGTCATTTTCAAGAGTGTTCACATATATCAGACCGGATATGGCACAAACAGAAAAGAAGATCATCCATATGACGATCTCCCTTTGTAATCTTGTCAGTTTTATCTTCATAGAAATCATCCCTCCTAATCTGAAAGGATTATTGGCGAAACAATTCCTTTTTATTCAATCCCTTTTCAATTTCAGTCTTCTATTTTGTCAATTGCCTTTATAACCGCTCCGCGGAATCCGCTCGTCTCCAGAGAAACCACACCTCTGATGGTAGTTCCGCCGGGAGAACACACCTCATCCTTCATTACAGCGGGATGTTTTCCCGATTCTACTAAGAGTGAGCCTGTACCTGCTACCATCTGTCCTGCAAGCTCATAGGAAAGCTGTCTCGGAAGGCCGTGCTTTACGGCAGCATCTGCCAGGGCCTCGATATACATGCTTGTAAGAGCAGGACCACATCCACTTATGGTACCGGCAATGCCAAGATGAGCAGGAGAAACCCATTTCACCATTCCAACCAGTGAAAGAAGCTCTTCAATCAGCTTCTTTTGGTCCTCATTCAGAGTGTGAGTATTCTCACATATAAAAATACCCTTGCGCACAGCTACGGGAGTATTAGGCAAAGTGCTCAGATGGGCAGTGCCGGGGATAATTTCCTCATAGTCATTACAGCTGATTCCCACAGCAACAGAGACAACAATTTTATCTGAAAGAGCATCTTTCAGGGGCTCCATAACTTCCTTTACCAGATAGGGTTTAACGCATACAAAAATAATATCTGAGCTTTCCGTTACAAGGGCAGCATCTTTACAGGCCGTAATGCCCATAGCCTCTGCTTTAACAGTGAGCTTATGAAAGTCCTTTGCGCATGCGAATATCTGCGAAGCTGTAATTCTGTCCGTCTTTAACAATCCTTCCGCAATGGCACCGGCCATATTGCCGAATCCGATAAAACCAATATCAACATTATCTAGTGTGAGCATAAAAACCTCCTATTCGTTTACTTACAATTTCCGCAGAGGCTGCATCCTGTAGGCGTTGCAGCATTTCCGCCCAAGGCAGTTTCTCTAAGTTCGAAAGGCAAAGCCTTTCCTACGCTGTACATGGCAGCAGCCATCTCATCAAAAGGTACAAGGTGTGAAATTCCGGACATTGCCAGCTGAGCCGCTGAGAATGCATTAGCAACACCGATGGCATTTCTGCTCTGGCAAGGTGCCTCTACAAGGCCTGCTATTGGATCGCACACAAGTCCCAGAAGATTGGATAAAGCCATAGAAGCCGCACTTAAGCTGGCTTCAGGGGATCCTCCGAAAAGTTCAACTATGGCACTGGCAGCCATGGCTGAGGCAGCACCAACTTCTGCCTGGCAACCTGCTTCAGCGCCGGAAACAGATGCATTCCACGTAAGAATGTAGCCTATTGCACCTGCGTTAAGAAGACCATCTATCAGCATATTGTCATTCAGCTTATAATCCTCTGCTATTGCGATAAGAGAACCCGGTACTACGCCGGAGGAACCGGCTGTAGGTGCAGCAACAATGAGGCCCATGCTTCCGTTGACCTCAAGAACGGAAAGGGCATAGGCCATAGCCTTAGTCAATGTTGAGCCGCACAGGTTTTTCGCAGCTCCGTCGTATTCCAGAGCTTTCTTTCCTTCTCCGCCTATGAGGCCTCCCATTGATTTTACAGGGTTGGAAAGAGGGGTATGAACCGAATCTCTCATAATGTGAAGTGAAGCTTTCATTCTATCAACTATGTATTCTTCTGTTACATTTCCCAGATACATTTCTCTATCGATCATAATGCGAGAGATTGTTTTGCCCTCACTTGAACAAAGGGCTAATAATTCTTTTGCGTTTCTGAAATCCATAGCAGCACCCCCTATACCTGAACAACCTTAGTTGAGTGAACAAATTCATGGCTCATAATCTGTTCTTCAATTATTTCCGGAATAGGCTGATCGGACTCAATTATAGTATAAGCAGTCTGACCCTTCTCCTCACGGAAAAGTCTCATAAAGGCAATATTAACATTACTGTCGCTTAAGCATTTACTGATGTGTGCTACTACTCCCGGTTTGTCCGTCTGTCTTACAATCAGAGTGCTGTATTCACCGGTAAACTCCACATCTATGTTGTTTATTCTTACAATCTTAATCTTTCCTCCGCCTACAGATTCACCTCTTACGAAGAATCTGGTTCCATCCTCAGCTTCCAGGAGGATATCCGCCGTATTGGGATGATTTACCTGAGTTTCCTCATCGATGATGAAGCTGTATTCCAGGCCTCTCTCCTTTGCAATGCTGAAGGCGTCTCTTATGCGGATATCATCTGTTGCAAAGCCTAAGATTCCGCCAAGAAGAGCTTTGTCCGTTCCGTGGCCACGGTAAGTCTTAGCAAAAGACCCATAAAGGGTGAAGGTCACCTTTATGGGTTCTTTTTTAAACAATTTGCGCGTCAAAAGAGCCATTGATGCGGCTCCTGCTGTGTGTGAGCTTGACGGTCCTATCATATTCGGACCTATAATGTCGAAAATGCTGATATAGTTCATAACTTCTCCTGATGACTAAGCCTTCTGGAGAACAACTTTCAGTTTGAACGTTTCGTTATCTCTGATAACGGTTACAGTGACTGTGTCTCCGGCTTTATGCTTTGATAGTGCTGACGATAAATCGTCGCTTGAGTCTATTTTAGCATCTTCGAAGTAATATATCAAATCCCCTTCTTTAAATCCTGCTTTTTTTGCCTGAGTTGAGGTTACCTTGTGAACATATAATCCGGTCATTTTCACATCATATTGTA
The DNA here is from genome assembly GCA_029012125.1 of Eubacteriaceae bacterium. GTDB lineage: Bacteria > Bacillota > Clostridia > Peptostreptococcales > Anaerovoracaceae > Senimuribacter. The sequence continues at coordinate 21,481 of JAQXLM010000069.1, forward strand.
AAGCTGATTCAATGTCAGGGATGTCTATTACTTCAAGTCCGATTATTGCACGCTCGGAAACCACATCTCCGTTTTCAATAATGCTTTTGGCTACTTCAGCTGCGGTGTTTACAGGAATAGCAAAGCCAAGACCTTCAACATCAGAGCCGGATGACTTGGCCACTACCACACCGACTAACTGACCGTACTGGTTAAACAGTCCTCCTCCGGAATTTCCCGGATTGATTGATGCGTCTGTCTGAAGAAGTGACAATTCTTTATTATCTATTGTAATTTTTCTGTCAAGAGCACTTATAATTCCCTGAGTTGCTGTTCCACCAAGCTGTCCCAGAGGGTTACCTATGGCAACAACCATGTCGCCGACAGTAAGTTTATCGCTGTCTCCATAGGTTGCAGCTGTAAAAGTTCCACCGCTTATCTTGAGTACTGCAATGTCGTTATTACTGTCTGTTCCGACTACGGATGCTTCATAGTCCGAGCCGTCCTTAAGGGTTACTGTAATTTTATTTGCGCCGCTGACAACATGATTGTTAGTTATGATATATCCCTTAGAGTCGATGATGACACCGCTTCCCGCTCCCTCGGTTACATAGTTTCTCAGCCAGATATCCTGGGATACGGATTCGGTTCTGATTTCAACAACGGCATTTTCATTCATAGCTATGATTTCCTCTATGGATTTTTCGCTTCCTGTTGCACCCTGCAGAGTGTAGTTAGTTGCTGAGATTGTCTTGCCCGGTGAAATTACACCGTTGTTGGATAACAGCACAATACCGCCGGCAGTCAAAGCTGAAGTAAAAATCATGCATAGTATCAAAGTCAGAACGAAGGCCTTTCTGGTCACATACTTTGGCTCTTTCTTTTGCTGAGGAGGGGTATAGATTTCCCTGTAGGTGGTATCAAATACAGGCTCCTCTTCCCTTTCCTGAGATTGGATGCTGTCGTTATTGTTATTAGGTTCGAAACCTGAGTTCCATTCATCCATATTTAAGTCCCCTTTCATTAATTACTATTTTTTTCTAATTGTATCTAAATTATAACTGAGAAATATGTTTTTTTGGTATTAAAATTGTGTAAATTGTGATAAAATATATGATTGTTAATATGAAAAAGAAATACCACTGTATTGGAAAGAGGATGAAATAAATGAGTAAAGTAATTACAGCTATAGACAGAAGTAAAACCTTTAGAGTCTACCTGACCATTTCCACAGATATGGTTGAGGAAGCAAGAGAAATTCACCAGACTACACCTCTTGCTACGGCTGCTCTGGGAAGAGTGCTGACAGGAGCCGGGCTGATGGCTTTGATGCTGAAGAATGAGAGTGACAAGGTTACGGTTCAGTTTAAGGGAGACGGACCGGCAAGAGAGATTCTGGCAACTGCCTATGGTGACGGAAGAGTTAAAGGATATATTTCCAATCCAAATGTGGATCTTCCTCTTAGAGCAGACGGACATCTGAATGTGGGAGGTTCCCTGGGAATAGGAGAACTGACTGTAATTAAGGACTTAGGCCTGAAGGAGCCTTATGTAGGCAAGATTTCTCTGGTAACAGGTGAAATCGCTGATGACCTTACTGCATACTATTATATATCCGAACAGCAGAACTCATCAGTTGCGCTGGGAGTCAAGCTGGCAAAGGACTGTAGCGTTCAGTGTTCCGGAGGAATGATTATTCAGATGCTGCCTTTCGCTCCGGAAGAGTCCATAGATGCCTTGGAGGCTATGCTGGATAAGCTTGAACCTCTTACAACAATCATTGAAAGAGTTGTTTCATGTTCTGCAGGCAAGAGTGAAGAGGGCATTGTGACGGCACTGATGGATGAGATATTCAAGGATATGCCTGAGGAATTTAAGCCGGAGGCTCTTGAGACTAAGGATATGAAATGGGAGTGCGACTGTTCCTTTGAAAGACTTGAGCAGGCTCTTATGACAATCGGCAAGAAGGACCTGAGAGAAATTATTGACGAGGATGGGCAGGCTGAGCTTGTGTGCCAGTTCTGTGAGAAGAAATACTTATTTGACAGAGAGCAGCTGGAAAGATTATACGAGCAAATATAATATTGAAAAAGGGTAATGAAGAGGCATGAAGAGAATAGGAATAATTTTTGGCGGCAGATCGGGAGAGCATGAAGTCTCCCTGATGTCTGTAACATCAGCCTTAGAGGCTATAGACAAAGAAAAATACCAGGTGGTTAAAATCGGTATTACCAGAGAAGGAAAATGGAAGCATTTTAAGGGAGAAACAAGTCACATCGCTGATGGACGATGGGAGGCGGAAAGTGAAGAAATCAATATTGGAAGCCTTCCTGAAATGATTGACTTTGCCTTCCCACTTCTGCATGGAACCTATGGTGAAGACGGAACCATACAGGGCTTATTTGAGATGCTTGATATTCCGTATGCAGGTTGTGGAGTATTGTCTTCATCCCTATGTATGGATAAGGCATCGGCAAAGAAAATCTTTGATGAAGCGGGAATCCCTACAAGCGGATATCATCTGGTTTACTCAGAGGAGCTGGATGAAGACATTGAGGGTGTTATGGATGAGATTGAGCGAAACCTGCCTTATGTGATGTTTGTCAAACCGTCCAATACAGGCTCAAGCGTTGGCATTTCGAAAGTGAGGAACCGAGAAGAACTGAGGGCGGGATTGATTCTTGCCGCAAAACACGACAGGAGGATACTTGTAGAGGAAGGAATCAACTGCAGAGAGGTGGAAACCGGCGTAATCGGAAATCATAACGTTCAGGTAGCTGCAATCGGTGAAATACTTGCTTCTGATGACTTTTACGACTACTCGGCAAAGTATTCTGAGGAAAGCGGAACAGTAATTAAAATACCTGCAGAGCTTCCCGGTTTTATCAGCGACAAGATAAAAGAATACGCAAAACGTGCATACATCGCACTGGATTGTTCAGGCTTTGCAAGAATTGACTTTTTCATTGAAAAGGAAACTGACGCAGTATACATTAATGAAATAAATACCATTCCGGGACTGACCAAATACAGCATGTTCCCGGGTATGTGGGCAGCAGAAGGAGTAAGCTTTACGGAGTTAATTGAAAGGATAATAGAGTACGGATATGAAAGATATAATGCTAAAAATAACAGGTAAGCAGCTTGTAGGAGAGGAATCCGAGGAAAAAATGGAATTCGTCACAGAGGGTCAGCTTTACGAGAGAGGCGGAGCTACATATCTGGTTTATGAGGAAAGCGAATTCTCAGGGTTTCCGGGTTGCAAAACTACTTTGAAGCTGACAGAGGAGGGCGTCAGGCTGAAAAGAATCGGTTCAAATGCCGGTCCGGGCAACGAGATGGTGTTTGAAAAAGGAAAGAGATTTCTGAGCCGCTACAGCACTCCATATGGAGAGATGGATCTGGAGATTCTTACGAATAATTTCGAGAATAATCTGACCGAGGATGGTTTGGGAAAAATATGGATAGATTATCATGTAAGCCTTGGCGGTCTGGCTGAGGGAAGAAATCAACTTGATATTGAAGTCCTGCAGTAAGGGGGAATTTAAGGGTGAGAGATAAGAAACATCAGCTGATTGCCAAAATAATCGTTGGACTTTTAGTGGTATCTATGGTATTTACTACAATTCTTTGGGCAATTCAGTTATCAGTGTAGACGAATAATGTGAAAAGGAATCAGTGTTTAGGAAAACCGACAGGAAGGTGGGGAAAATGAAAAAAGTAGGTTTTGATGCAGAAAAATATCTAAGTGAACAGAAGAAGTATATCCTGGAAAGAATAAGCAACGGTAATGCAGACAGACTGTACCTTGAGTTCGGAGGCAAGCTGGTACACGATAAGCACGCCATGAGAGTACTGCCGGGTTATGATGAGAATGCGAAAATCAAACTTCTCCAGCAGATGAAGGAACACGCAGAGGTGATTATCTGCATATATGCAGGAGACATCACTACCAGCAAGACCAGACATGACTTCGGTATAACATACGACCTGGAGGTAATGAGACTTATCGACATTTTCAGAAGAAACGATCTGGAAATCAACAGCGTCGTCGTTACAAGATATCAGGATGCACCGGCTGTAAACATGTTCATAGATAAGCTGGAGCGCAGAGGCATCAAAACTTACAAACATCGTTTCACCAAGGGTTATCCAACTGATGTGGATACAATCGTAAGTGATGAAGGCTACGGAGCAAACCCATACATAGAGGTAACAAAGCCTATCGTCGTGGTTACAGGTCCGGGAGGCGGAAGCGGTAAGCTGGCAACAAGCCTGTCTCAGCTGTATCATGACTTTAAGAGAGGAACCAAGGCAAGGTATGCAAAATTTGAAACCTTCCCTATCTGGAACCTCCCATTGAAACACCCTGTTAACATTGCTTACGAAGCAGCCACCGCAGATCTTCGCGACGTTAACATGATTGACTCCTTCCACCTAGAGGCATATGGTCAGAGCACAGTTAACTACAACAGAGATATGGATGTGTTCCCTGTTGTAAAGAGAATCATAGAAAAAATTACAGGAGAGGCAGAATACAAATCTCCTACAGATATGGGAGTAAACCGTGTGGGCTTCCAGATTATCGATGATGAAGTCTGCAGGGAAGCTTCTTATCAGGAAATCATCAGAAGATACCTTATTGCAGAATGCGACTATAAGAAAGGGCTTATCTCCGAGCAGTCACTGGAAAGGGCTCAGCTTCTTATGAAGGAAGTAGGCAAGGAGGTCAGCGACAGAAAGGTTGTAAAGCCTGCAAGAGATTATGCTGAGAAAAAGAGAGCAGAAAGCGACCGTTACGTGAATGTAGTCGTTATGGCCATAGAGCTTCCTGACGGAACCATTATTACAGGAAGAAGCTCTCGTAGAATGGCGGCATCTGCTGCAGCTGTTCTCAACGCAATCAAATATCTGGCAGGACTTCCTGACGATGTATTGCTGATTTCACCGCTGGTTCTGGAATCAACCCAGGGACTGAAGACAAACGTTCTGTCATATGACAGAGGAAGTCTGAACTGTGAAGAGGCTTTGATGGCATTGACTGTATCAAGCACAGGAAATCCTACAGCAGAGATGGCAGCGCACAAGCTTGGATGTCTGAAGGGTTGCAGAGCACACTGTACTGCAATCTTAAGCGACAGAGATGAACAGACCCTTCGTGCACTGGGTATCGATGTAACCTGCGATCCTGAGTATGTAACTACAAACCTATATGAAAACTAATTAGATTGAGATATTTTGATGAATACTAAGATTAGCACAATATTCAGAACGGTAGAATCAAATAAATATAAGATGATTGTTGAGGGAGCCATAGTAGGGGTTTTTACAGGGCTTCTGGTATCCCTTTTCCGATCGAGTTTACAGAAGGCAGAGTCTCTGAGAGGCTCTGTCCTTTCCAATATTCATGGCTTTGATATGTGGCTCTGGCTGGCGGTGGCAGCTCTTGCAGTGGCTTTTGCGGTTTTGTGCATTTGCTGCAGCAAAGCTCCTTTATGCGGAGGATCCGGCATACCGCAGGTGAAGGCAGAGCTTTTGGGCAAAATCGAACAGCCATGGATAAAGGTTATTGTGGCAAAATTTGCAGGAGGCGTTTGTGCCATCGGAACAGGAATGTCCCTGGGCAGAGAAGGTCCCAGCATTCAGATGGGTGCACTTGTGGGCAAGGGATATTCCAGACTTAGAGGAAAGGTGCTTAATGAAGAGAAAATTCTCATGACATGCGGTGCGGCAGCCGGATTGGCAGGCGCGTTTTGTGCTCCTCTTGCAGGAGTTGTTTTCTCTCTCGAGGAACTGCATAAGAACTTTTCTACAGAGATACTGATTGTTGCCATGACTGCATCAGTGGCATCTGACTTCGTATCTACATATATATTTGGGATGGAACCGGTATTTGATCTGAAGGGGGTAAGCGTTCTGCCCCTGTCTTACTATTGGATGGTTGCAGTTTTCGGTGTAATCCTCGGGGTATTCGGAGTCGTTTTTAACAAATGTACGGATATGATGCAGAATTTCTACGGCAAAATAAAATGGTTACCTGTGAAGGTGGCTCTGCCTTATATCTTCGTAGTAATTCTGGCCTTCACCTGCCCGGTTGCATTGGGAAGCGGGCATGGAATAGTTGGACAGGTTTCCGGCGAGCATTACGGCATAGGTTTCCTTATTATACTGCTTGGCGTGAAATTCTTCTTCTCAACCTTCTGTTTTTCATCAGGAGTTCCGGGAGGAACCTTCCTGCCGATGCTGGTGCTGGGTTCTCTGTGCGGAGGGATATTTGCCCTGGGCTCAGGTGAGGTTCTGGGACTTAATGAAGCATTTGTGGGAACCTTTGTCATATTGGGAATGACAGGCATTTTCTCATCTATTGTAAGAGCTCCTATTACGGGAGTAATTCTAATAACGGAAATGACAGGTGACTTCAGCAATTTTCTTTCTCTGGTGCTGATAGCTTTGATAGCGTATGTTGTGGCAGATACACTGGGAGGCAAACCTCTTTATGATCAGCTGATGGAGAGGATGATAGGAACGAGAAAATCCTACGGCATGACTACTGTACATAAGGCTAAGAAGATTCTGATACACTGTAACGTATACATTGGAAGCGTTATGGATGGGCAGACCATAGATAAGATGGAGCTTCCAAAGGGATGCCTGATTGTTGCGGTAGAAAGGCAAGGCAGAGAGATTGTTCCCGGAGGAGCAACAGTGCTGCAGGGAGGCGATAACCTTACTCTTCTGTGCGAGCAAAGCGACATTCATCGAGTGGAGGAAAGGCTGGATGATATCTGCCGGCGCATAGATCGTTAAGGTTAGTTGTTGAAAGCGGCCTTGCTATAAATTGTCAAAATGTGCTTTACAATCCGTTTTGATGTGGTATAATTATCAGTGGGTTAAAAAGTTAAATATTTAACAATTAAATTAATGCACCGGAAACGGTGCTCATTACTAGGAGGTTTTCATATGAAGAAAATTGGCGTATTAGGAACAGGTACTATGGGTGCTGGAATCATTCAGGTACTTGCACAGAATGGTTATGAAGTAGTTCTTAGAGCAAGAAGAGAATCTTCTGTTGAAAAAGGAATTGCAACAGTTGAAAAGAATCTTGACAGACTGATTAAGAAGGAAAAGATTACTGAAGCTGATAAGGCTGAAATCATGGGAAGAATTCATGGTTCAACTGACATCGAAAT
>JAQXLM010000070.1 GCA_029012125.1 Eubacteriaceae bacterium
ATAGACTACAAAACAGGCAAAGAAGAGTTTTCCGTGGCGGAAGCTCGCGGGGGTTACAGACTTCAGCTTATGACATACCTGAAAGCGGCGCAGGAAGGGAAGCGACGTCCGGCAGGTGTTTTCTACTTCCTGATTGACGAGCCGAGAGTAGATATCACAGGCGTGGAAAAAGATAAAATTTCTGAAAAAATTTCCAAAGAAATAAGGAAATCCTTTAAATTAAATGGTATAATGGTTAACGATAGCAGTGTGATTGCTGATATCGCCGGAGATTTTGACGGGTATTCCGAGGTGGTTCCTCTTCGAAAGCTGAAGAATGGTACCATTAACGAAACAGGATCCGATTTCCTGCTCAGCCCGGAGGACTTTGCACGGCTTCAGGATGAGGTTGATGCTCAGCTGCAGCGTATCGCAGACGAATTCGTAGATGGTCGAATTGAAATCAAGCCTAAGAAGACGGATAAGACCTCTCCTTGTGTATATTGCCGGTATAAGGGAATATGCAGGTTTGACGTGGAGTTTAAAGACTGCAACTACGAGATAATATAATAACATGATTTATTTGGCATGGGCCGCAGGACTGTATTTGCTAATGATATTTACACACAGATGCCCAGCCCATGCTGTATTTTGCTTCCGTGGCTCAGTTGGCAGAGCAGCGCATTCGTAACGCGCAGGTCATGGGTTCGAGCCCCATCGGAAGCTCCACAGAAAAACCACCGTTAAACGTTGAATTTTCAATGCTAGGCGGTGGTTTTTTTATTTATCTACTTGATTACATTTGTTTACATTTCGGCAACAAAAAGTGGATTTTGGTGGCTTATGGTGTTGTACCACCTGTTGTACCATCTGAAGAGGCATATGCTTTTCCGTTCATTTTTTCTGCGGCCTGAATGATTGTTGTTGTATCAGCGTGAGTGTATATATTGGCGGTCAAAGTGATGTCGGAATGTCCCATAAGGTACTGTGCACTCCGCAAGTCTACTCCTTTTTTCTGAAGATCTGTGCAGAAAGTATGTCTCAGGCAGTACGATGTCAGGTCTGAAGCCAGCGGTTTGATTCCGACTATATTTCCGTTCTTGTCAACTTTTGCTCCCATTGATATGCTTATATCTCTCCTGAAGCTGTCCCATAATCTGCGGCGGCTTGTTTCGGATCTGGCTTTACCATTTTTATCAGGACATATATAATCGAATTTAGGTGTATCCTTGATAACTTGATACAATTCATCACAGATAGGAACCATCCTGTCCGCATTTTCTGTTTTAGTCCCTCTGATATGCAACATATGATACTCTGCTCCGGAATCTGTAATGGTGGTTATATCGCACCCTTTGCATTCTGCAGCTTCTGAAGGTCTGCATCCGCAGTAAAGCATTAGAAGGAATAGCGTATACTTCTTATTAGCAAATGCCACGGAAAGGATGTGCTTTCGTTCTGCATCTGTTATTGACCTTCTGCTTGTTTTAGTTCCTGCCGGCCGCTGGATATTCTTTGCCGGATTAGAAAGTATATGCTTATTCTCAACTGCTCTGTCAAATAGGAAATTAAGCATCTGATATACCTGGTTAATCTGATATTTAGAGTTTCCCTTTTGCAGATTTATTACCCTCTGACAGTGAAGAGGAGTTATTCTCTTTAACGGGTAGTCACCGATGTGTTCCAGGATGCAATGATTCATCCTGTTAACATATTTCTTCTTTGTTATATCTGCCTGATTAGTCTTATATGTATCGATGCAGATTTCTGCCCACTTACGCAGCGGCATATCCCCGGATAGTAATACTTTGCCTTCCTGAAGGTCTCGAAGTCTAAGCGCCTTCTTTACTTCTGCATCAACTTCGTTTTCTCCTGTAACATAATATCTTTTACCATCGAATGTAAAAGATCTAGTTACAGAACCTTGCTTTCTTGCCATCGTACTCACCTCAACATTCTTCGTGTCTTATTGTTTCAAGCTCACTCGCAGAAATAATGTTTGAAAAATCATCATTTAGAATGTGGCTCATTTCGTGTATGTATGTATTTAATAAAGTCTCAACAGAATGTTTTCCGTTAAGGATGATAGTAAATCCATCATCATCATTCATAGTTGATAATCCTTTTACGCTTATAGGCAGCCATTCTACTACCTGTACATTTATATAATCCATCTCTAAACCCTCTTCTATTTATTTTTCCCTGTTCTTGATAACCTCTATCATGCCAAGAACCATATTTATGTCTTCTTTAGAAATGTTTTTTGATGCGTCAAACAGAACTTTCATCTCAGGTCTTTCTTTTATTGTGTTGGCAATTTCCGCTACGTCCGGGTCTATATAATAACCAGAATTTCTATTGTCCTCAATTAGATCACCTGCGTTGACGTGCAGATAATCCGCAATGTCAATAATAACGTCCAATTTCGGAACCCTAATTCCGGCACACCAGTTAGACACGGTTGATTTCTCATATCCTAAATCTTTAACTAAATCACTCTGAGTTTTTTGGTTCAACATCAAGTAATATTTCAGCATTCTAGCGAACTGATTATTTCCCATTTGTTCAGCCTCCTATATTACTTTTCATCTTTTTT
>JAQXLM010000071.1 GCA_029012125.1 Eubacteriaceae bacterium
TGATAATAAAAGGTGCCCTGTCTCACGGCGAGGAGCTGATGGCGGTGGATGAACAGATAAACCGGTATATCAGAGAAGGTCAACTGCCTGAGGACTACAGTCGAAAGGCTTTGATCGAGGAAACATCAAAGACCATGTCCGGAGAACTCCTTTACATGAAGTTTCTTCAGGGAATTCCTGTGGTTGGCGCTGTAGGCGGAGCATACGATGCCATATACATGGACAAAGTCTCCAGATATGCACAGCTTAAGTACAGAAGAAGATATTTGCGAACAAAGATAAAAGGAGAGGAAATCAAAGAAAATGAGTAGACCGGCAATCAGAATTACATTAATCGACAGAATCGGGAAAAAGGGCTGCCACAGAGGTCATAAGGTGGGCGACTCTTTTGACTTTGATACAGAAAGAGGAAATATCTGCCCCATGGTTATGCATGTGGCTTTTCCATACATCGATATTTTACGATACGGCGGTTCCATACCGGGACAGCCGGAGGGAACGGCAGTTTTTTGCTGCCCTGACGCAGACACCATTAACGTTTTTAAAATCGAAAAATACGAATAATCTTAAACTCTTAGCATACTTGCCTTTACACCTTGAAGTATTGTCGAAATACTGATATACTATACTTTACTTAGGTAAAGGGCGAGGGTATTGTATGATAAGGGATTTTTTTGTTGCAAAGAAACTGAGAGAATTGCCCGGATATATGTGGATTCCGTTAGGTCTTGCACTGGCAGTTAATTTACTGACCTATTTCGGAACAAGACCGTTGACAGACGGTCTGACTCACTATGACTTTTCAATGGGCATTGACAGTCTCATTCCATTTGTTCCGGCATTTATTATCTTCTATGTACTGGCATATGTTCAGTGGGTTGTGGGATACGTTGGAATATCTCTGGAAAGCCGTGATTACTGTTACAGGATACTGACAGGAGAAATATTAGCAAAGCTGATGTGTCTTTTTTGCTTTTTTCTTATTCCCACGGAAATGGTAAGACCTGAGATAACAGGCACTTCCATATGGGACAGCCTTACAGATATGATATATATGGCTGATGAACCAAACAATCTGTTCCCGTCAATTCACTGTCTGGAGAGCTGGTTTTGCATGAGGGGAACATTGGGAATGAAAAAGGCACCTACATGGTATAAGTGGGCAATGGTGGCAGTTTCCTTAGGAGTGTTTGCATCCACTGTGCTGATTAAGCAGCACGTTTTTCTGGATTTTATCGGTGCCGTGGCAGTAGCGGAACTGGCACTTTATATAAGCAATAAATTCAGGTTGTACAAGTTGTTTTACGGTAGAGGTAAATGATATGGGTAAGAATAAAGCACTATGGAGTCTGGCATCTTTGATACTTGCCGTTATCTGTATCTTTGCAGTAATAAAGGCGGAGTCCGGTTTCTCATTGAAGGTATTTATTGAGAATCTGAAGGACGCATCTGCCGCCGGCTTGGTTACAGCCTTTGTTTGCATGCTTGGCTTTATATATTTCGAAGGGCAGGCTATAAGAAGCATTCTCAACGGACTGGGATACGGAAGAACGATGAAAGAGGGAATGGTGTATTCCGCTGCGGATATTTATGTTTCCGCCATTACACCTTCTGCATCCGGAGGACAGCCGGCAAGCGCACTGTTCATGATAATGGACGGAATACCCATTGCGGTCACTACGGTTGTACTTCTGCTTAATCTGATTATGTACACTCTCTCGATTATGATTGTCGGGGTTTTGTGCATACTGATGAAGCCTGTGGTTTTCACTCACTTCAATCTTTTTTCAAAAACACTGATAGTAATCGGCTATATGATATTGATCGGACTGGGAACTTTGTTCTATCTTCTTCTCAGAAAAAAGACGATTTTTCAGAACCTGTGTACCGGATTGTTCAGAATACTGACGAAAATCAGATTCTTCAGGCGGCCGGAGAAGGTTCTTGAGAAAATGGACAAAGTGCTGGGTGAATATGAACTGTGTTCGCAAATGGTGGCCAGCAAAGGCCGGGTACTTTTGAAGGCTTTTATATATAATTTTCTGCAGAGAGTATCGCAGATTTCAGTGACTATGGTAGCCTTTCTCGCTATCGGCGGGGATTCTGCCAGAGCCTTTGACATATGGGCAACCCAGAGTATGGTTGCAATCGGGTCAAACTGCATACCTATTCCGGGTGCAATCGGGGCTGCGGATTACCTGATGCTGGACGGATTTTCAGGAGTTGTCAGTGGGTTGAATATAACCCATCTGGAATTATTAAGCAGGGGCATATCTTTTTACAGCTGTGTGCTGATTAGCGGTCTGATAGTTATAACCAGCTATGCTATACATTTATGGAGGGGAAAAAATGATAGGAATTTATGATTATACGGTTGTTCTGACTTATCTGTCACTGGCATCTGCAGGTGCAGGAATAATGGTATCTCTTAACGGTCCGGGACATCCTTTTATGGGGGTTTTCTTTCTGCTGATTTGCGGATTGTTTGATGCCTTTGACGGAAGAGTTGCAAGGACGAAGGCTAATCGTACAGAAATTGAAAAAAACTACGGGATACAGATAGACTCTCTGGCCGATCTGGTGGCATTCGGAGTTCTGCCAGCATGCATCGGTAATGCAATGATAAGAGTCTGTCCTACCATGGAGGATTACATCTATTTTAAACAGGACGGACATTTTGCACTTCCCGTTCAGGCCATTTTTTTCCTTATTCTGATTATTCACATACTGGCAACTATGATCAGACTTGCTTATTTTAACGTGACTGAAGAGGAACGACAGAAAAGGGAAGGCGGCGTGAGAAAGTACTATACCGGGCTGCCTGTAACATCTGCTTCACTGGTTTTTCCGGCAGTGCTTTTGATTCAGTACATAATTCCGGCAGACATTACCGTCATATACTTTATAGTGATGTTCCTTCTTGACATAGCGTTTTTATCCAAATTCCAGCTGAAAAAGCCAAGCTTCAGGGGAATAATGATTATGGTTGCAGCCGGTACCATAGAATTCATACTTCTTGCAATATTCTGGTATATACGCAACTTTGGAGGCTGATGATGGGAACTTTGGAGTTTTTATATGAAACCCTGCCGGGCAGAGTGATTCTGAAGGCTTTGACCTGCAGAGGTCTGTCCCGGGTTTGCGGGCACTTTCTGGATTCAGGACTTTCCCGGTTTCTCATTCCCGGATTCGTGAGAAGCAACAAAATCGATTTAACTCAGTGTGAAAGTGATAAATTCAGCTGCTTTAACGATTGCTTTACAAGACAGCTGAAAAAAGAGCTTCGTCCTATAGATATGGAGGACGGAGCTTTAGTTTCTCCCTGTGACGGTCTTTTGAGCGCATACCCTATAGAAAAAAATCTTGTTCTTCCTGTTAAGCAAAGCAGATATACTGTGGAAGCGTTGCTTCAGGACGATGAGCTGGCATCAAAGTTCAATGAGGGCTATTGCCTGGTTTTCAGGCTGTGCGTCAACCACTATCACAGGTACTGTTACATCGATCACGGCAGCAAGGGTGAAAACCATTTCATTCCGGGAAAACTTCACACCGTGAGACCCATCGCACTTAGAAATGTACCAGTATTTACTGAAAACTGCAGAGAATACACGGTTATGCAAACGGATAACTTTGGAGATGTGGTACAGATAGAAGTGGGAGCCATGCTGGTAGGCAAGATAAAAAATCATCACGGCATATGGGAAACTCACAGGGGAGAGGAAAAGGGAATGTTCCTCTATGGAGGATCCACTATAATTCTTCTTCTGGAAAAGGATGCTGTAAACCTGGAACCGGCTATTCTTCAGGCTACGGCAACAGGGCAGGAAACAGATGTGAAAATGGGAGAAGTAATCGGACGCAAACCTGATTGAGAGAGAAAAGGAGAAATAGGAGGACAAAAGATGAATATCGGAATAATAACAGGTGCATCCAGTGGCTTCGGCTCTGAGTTCGCCAGACAGATTGACAAGGAATACCGGCTGGACGAACTTTGGATAGTGGCTAGACGTATGGACAGACTTCAGGAAGTGGCAGACCGGCTTCAGACCAGAACCCGCTGCATCAGTCTGGACCTGCTGAAGGAGGAATCCATGGAAACCCTTGAAGAAATGGTAAAAAAAGAGGGTGCAACAGTCAAATTGCTGATAAACAATGCAGGCTTCGGCTACTTCAAAGCCTTCACGGACCGACCTCTTGAGGACTGGCAGAGGCTGATGGCTCTGAACAACGGAGCAATGGTCTCACTGAGCTACAGAATGATAAAGTACATGGAAAAAGGTTCAGAAATCTACAACATATGCTCTTCAAGCGCCTTTCAGCCTGTTCCATATATCGCCGTTTACGGTGCATCCAAGGCATTTGCCTTAAGCTTTACCCGTGCTGTCAACAGAGAACTTAAACCGAGAGGTATCAAAGCTCTTGCAGTATGTCCTCATTGGACGAAAACGGAATTCTTTGATACTGCAGTTGACGATGACCGGGTAATCGTGTACTACAACCATTTCAATACTCCTGAAAGAGTAGTAGGCGCAGCCATTAAAAACATGAAGAAGGGGAAGGACGTATCTACGGTGGATTTCTCTGTTAAAATGCAGATTTTCCTCGTTAAGCACCTGCCTCACAAGCTGGTTATGGACATCTGGCTAAAACAACAGAAAAAACCGAGATAAGAGGAAGCTGCCTACAGCAATTCCTCTTCCGATGAAAGCTTCGCAAAACAATCATCCAGTGCAAACTTATGAGCCATGGCGATGATGATGTTTCTGAGGAGCTTTTTTTCATTGCTGGCATCAGCATCTATTTCTCCCATACTGTCTTTTTTGCCGCACACGTACTGAAGGGCATTTTCAAATTCGCTGCAGAAGTAATCGTAGGCAACGTCCGGGCTGTAGCTTTTCTCCTGCATCTTCAGCAGAATCTGGATATTGTCCAGAGAAAGAACTGTTTTGGACAGCACCACAAATAAGAGGGACGCAATCTGATCCCGGTAATACATCTTCTTGACCGGACCCGGAACGATATGCATTTTAACATAGTTGCTAAGCATGGTATCGCTGACCTTCAGACCGAAATAGGGCTCGACCACTTCACTGATAAGCTTTACAACCTGTTTCAGGTACAGGCCTACATTGGTTATTTCATTATATCTGGGCATGGTAAACTCCCAGAGCTTTTTTTCTTCTGACATGATAAAACCTCCTCAAGTTATCAATAAATTGTAGATAAGTTATTAAATAACTCTTGACAAGTTAGCCAATACGATATATTCTAATCATAGGTTATTCAATAACCGATACAAGGTTATTATAATTCGAGAATAAAGAATAATCAAGAGGATAATAATTATAATATGCTTTTTTATGTAAAAGGGGGTTCTATACATGATAAACGTTGCAGTACCTGAGAATTGTGATTTTGATATTGATTTCGAATTTGACTTCGGATTTCAGGGGAAGGAGAAAAGGGAGCTGTTTAAGGTCAAAGATCCCATCAGCGCTCTGACTCATTTCATCGGATTTGGAGGCGCCCTGCTGGGAATGCCCGTTCTTCTGATCAAAGCTTCCATATCCGGAATGAATCTGAGCGGAATGATCAGCCTTGCCGTCTTTATGGTCAGCATGGTGATGCTTTACGGGGCAAGTACAGCATATCACACCTTTAGGGTTTCTCCTGTGAAGAATAAGGTGCTGAAAAAAATCGATCACATGATGATTTTCATGCTGATTGCAGGTTCATATACGCCTATGTGTACAATAGTGCTGCAAGGCGGGACAGGAAACAGGCTGCTGGCTTTGATATGGACAATTGCGGCTTTAGGAATTCTGTTTAAGGCCTTTTGGGTGACATGCCCTAAATGGATTTCATCAGTAATCTACATTACAATGGGATGGGCGGCACTGCTTGCCTTTGGTGAAATATACAGCAACATGGCAACGGGCGGATTCATACTTCTGGTTGTGGGAGGAGTTCTTTATTCTGTCGGTGGAATAGTTTATGCTCTGAAAATACAGAATCTTGTTCCGGGATTTGGTGCTCACGAACTTTTCCATCTGTTTGTACTTGCCGGTTCCCTCTGCCATTATATTATGATGTTGCTGTTTGTGGCATAAACCGCATGGATGTGAATAAGAATTGCATAAATCAATGGCTTGTTTTGATCGTCTTTCCTCAGAAACGGTATGGATTTAATATAAAAATTTGTGTCGAAAATACGAAAATGTGATAAAAAGTTGACAGTTTCGTGACAAAATGGTACCATTAGGTGTATTAGTTTTACAACCATATTATTAAGAAAGGAGATTCATTATGAGTAATGGACCAAAAATTGAGGGTAAGAAGAAATTCAATCTTCCTCATATTTATGTAATTCTATTTGGCATTATTGTACTTTGTACTATCCTGACATGGATTGTACCTGCAGGTAACTTTGATCGTATCGAAAATGAAGCAGGTCGTATGGTAGTAGTAGCAGGAACATGGCACGCTGTAGATGCAACTCCTGTTGGACCATTCAAGATGTTCATGTGTATTTTTGACGGAGCATGTGATGCAGCAAGCATCGCAATGTTCGTATTCATCGCATTTGCATCAGTTTCATTTGTAACTAAGAGCGGAGCTTTCGACGGTCTGGTAGTTGCACTTATGAAGGTTTTCAAGGGTAACAGCTCACTTATCGTAATTCCTATCTTCATGGCACTGTTCGGATTAGGTTCCTCAACAGTAGGTATGTTCGAAGAATGGCTGGCATTCATTCCTATCTTTGCTGCTATCTTCATCGGACTTGGATACGACGCTATCGTAGGTCTTGCAGTAGTAGCTCTTGGTGCAGGCATGGGATTCTCCGGTGCAACACTTAACCCATTCACAGTTGGTGTAGCACAGGGTATCGCAGAAGTTGACTACATGCACGGTGTTGGCTTCCGTATTCTTTGCCACGTTGCAATGCTGGCAGTTGCAGCAGCATTCGTTATGGTTTACGCTGCAAAGGTTAAGAAAGACCCTACAAAGTCACTGGTTTACGGAGATGACTTCAGTGCAATCCTATCAGGTGACGGAGATGTAACTGAAAGAGAATTCGGAACAAGACAGATTCTTGTTCTTATCGACCTTCTGATTGCTATCGCTGTAGTAGTTTGGGGAGTTAAGACTAAGGGCTGGTACTTCTCAGAATTATCAGCAGTATTCATGATTATGGGTATCGTTGCTGCAATCATCATGGGATCAGGTCTGAATGCAATCGGCGAACAGTTTGCTGAAGGCTTCAAGGAAGCTGCAATGGCTTCAATGATGATCTGTATCGCTCGTGGCGTTCTTATGGTATTAAACGCAGGTAACGTTGTTGATACAATCGTTTACGGGTTATCATTACCACTGTCACATCTTCCTGTTTGGTTATCAGCAATTGCTATGTTAATCATGCAGACAATTCTGAACTTCTTCATTCCGTCAGGATCAGGTCAGGCTGCAGTTTCAATGCCTATCATGGCTCCAATGGCTGACCTTCTTGGATTATCACGTGACACAGCAGTTCTTGCTTACCAGTTCGGTGACGGTTTATCCAACATCGTATGGCCTACAGCATTCGCTGCAGTAATGTCAGGTCTTGCTTGCGTAAAGCTAAGCAAATGGTGGAGATTCATATTCCCTGTATTTATTGCAATCATCGGCGTACAGGCAATCCTGATGGTAATTGCAGTTGCAACAGGACTGTAATTCTTACATAAGAATTCAATATGATTTTAAACGGGCTGTACCTCTAACGGTTTGATTAAGGAATCGTCGGGCCACAGCCCGTCTTTTTGTGTTCACAAGGCAGTTGTCTTTTCCGCAGTAATGGAGTAAAATTATGCTGTAAGAAGTCAAAGGGGAGAGATTTATGAGTGAAGTAATGGAAAACATAAGGGTGCTGGCACCCTTTGTGATAATACCGTGGCTATGGCTGTCTATAAGGATGATTCGTAAACCACAGAGATATTTTAACAGTATTTTACTGATGATATGTCTGTTTTTTACGATGTTCTTCCTTGCCGGAGTTTTTGGGCAATACATGGGGATCGTACTGTTAATTATGACCATTATGGTAATAATCGCCTTGCTGTTTACTCCGGGACTTCTGATAGTCAACGGAATAATAATGATTCGGAAGGAATCCTTTGCCTTTGCCCATATTCTTTCACTTTTACTGGGCATAGTAATAGGACTGGGTGAAATAGCTATCATCATGGTTTTGAAGAATTCCATGTATGGTGATTTTGATACTGACGCAAACAAGGTGGCTATGATTGGGGGAGCGACGGTTTTTTACGGAAGTCTGCTGCTTTTGAACTTTGTTGTGTATGCTATTTTCATTCAGCAGCTTCCACACAGGGCAAATTTTGATTACCTGATAATTCACGGATGCGGACTGGCCGACGGGGAGCGAGTAACCAGGCTTCTGGCGGGACGAATCGACAAAGCCATAAAAATCTACCACAAGTGCAAGACCAAACCTTATATAATTGCCAGCGGTGGACAGGGCGGAGATGAGAAGCTTTCGGAAGCTCAGGCAATAACCGACTATATGCTGGAGAAAGGTATTCCGGAGGAGCACATTATCATTGAAGACAAATCAGCCACCACTATGGAAAATCTGGTCAATTCCAAGGCCATAATCGATGCCAGAGGCGGTGGAAGAAAGATCGGACTGGTGTCCAGCAATTACCACATATACAGATGTCTGATTTATGCAAAGTCAATAGGAATGAAATGCACCGGAATAGGCGGCAAGGTAGCATGGTACTTCTGGCCTACAGCTCTGATTAGGGAATTTGTTGCCATTGCACGAAGAAAAAGCTTTATTATCTGGTCTCTTTTGGGATATATGGTATTTATGTTTCCTTTTATCATCTGGGTAAAATGGGCATAGGCAAACTTGTAGAAATCCTGAGGAAGCCGGTAAAAATAGGAAAAATAACAGAAAGGAATAAAACTATGAAAAAAATATCCACTGACAAAGCTCCTGCGGCTATCGGACCATACAGCCAGGGAATGATAATTAACGGACTTGTTTACACATCGGGACAGATTCCCGTAGATCCTCAGACCGGAGAGGTTGCAGAGGGAATAAGTGCCCAGGCAGCACAGAGCTGCAAAAATGTTGCGGCTGTTCTGGAAGCGGGAGGAAGCAGCATGGAGAAGGTTGTGAAGACAACCTGCTTCCTTGCAGACATGGGGGACTTCGCTGCTTTTAATGAGGAATATGCCAAGTATTTCGTATCTTGTCCGGCAAGAAGCTGCGTAGCCGTAAAGGATCTGCCAAAGGGTGTTCTCTGTGAAATCGAGGCAATTGCCGAGCTGTAAAAATACCCTTGACAATGATAAAACTCAAATATATACTTAATATGTTAAGTTAATAATATCTTCAGGGCAGGGTGAAAGTCCCTACCGGTGGTAAAGCCCACGAGCCGCAAGGCATGATTCGGTGAGATTCCGAAGCCGACAGTACAGTCTGGATGGAAGAAGATTTGTGTACTACGGATGCATTATATTTTTGGTGCGCTGAGTACATAGTGCGTGTTGAATTTATGCTCTGGAGTGTTTCGTACATTCCGGAGTTTTTATTTGCACAGGAATATGTATGAGTGTTTTTGAATGCCCTGAACAGCACAGTTCAGGGCTTTATCTGTTTTTGGAGGTGATTGCGTGAATGACAGAGAGTATATGCAGCTGGCTTTACAGCTTGCAGAAAAAGGCTGCGGATGGGTTGCTCCCAATCCTATGGTAGGAGCTGTCATAGTCAAGGACGACAAGATAATCGGTCAGGGATGGCACGAGAGATATGGGGAGCCTCACGCTGAAAGAAAGGCCCTTTCGGCATGCCAGGGATCCCCGGAGGGGGCTACAATGTATGTTACCCTGGAACCATGCTGCCATTACGGAAAACAGCCACCATGCACTGAGGCAATTATAGAAGCCGGAATAAGCAAAGTTGTAGTAGGGTCGGGAGACCCTAATCCCCTCATTGCAGGAAAAGGAATTCAGATATTGCGAGATCATGGAATACGGGTGGTCGAAGGCTTTATGAAGGATGAATGCGACAGGATTAACGAAGTGTTCCTGCACTATATTCAGACCGGAAAACCTTTTGTGGCAATGAAATATGCCATGACTATGGACGGGAAAATAGCAGCATACACCGGAGACTCCAAATGGATTACGGGAGAGACGGCAAGAGGTCACGTTCAGGAACTGAGAAATCGTTATACCGGCATAATGGTAGGCGTTGGAACCGTGCTTGCAGATGATCCCATGCTGAACTGCCGCATGCCCGGTGGAAAGGATCCTGTCAGAATAGTGTGCGACACCAACCTGCGCACACCTTTGACATCAAAGTTAGTAAAGACAGCAAAAGAAATTCCAACCGTAATCGCAACTTGCTGCCGGCACATGGAAAGTATTGCGCCTTTCGAAAAAGCCGGTTGCCGTGTGTATACCCTGAATGAGAAAAAAGGCCATGTAGATCTGCAGCAGCTTATGGAACTTTTGGGCAAAGACAGAATTGACAGCATCCTGCTGGAAGGCGGAGGCACCCTAAACTGGTCCGCCCTTGAAGAAGGCATAGTAAATAAGGCCTATGCTTACATAGCGCCCAAGCTGTTTGGCGGACAGAAGGCAAAAACTCCCATAGAAGGTCAGGGAGTGTCCTCACCTGCAGAAGCCTTCCATCTGGAAATCAGCAGGATTTCCCAATGCGGGGAAGATATTTTGATAGAAAGTGATGTGATAAATGATGTTTACCGGAATTGTTGAAGAAATCGGAACCATAGAACAGGTAACCAGGGGACAGTTCTCGGCGGTTCTGAGAATAGGGGCCAAAAAGGTAATCCAAGATGCCAAGGTTGGTGACAGCATTGCAGTAAACGGAATTTGCCTGACAGTTACAGAACTGTTGACTGACGGGTTTACAGCAGATGTTATGCATGAGACCCTTAACCGGTCGTCTTTATCAAAGCTGACAAGGGGAAGTCACGTTAATCTGGAAAGAGCTATGGCGGCAGACGGCCGCTTCGGCGGACATATTGTAGCAGGTCATGTAGACGGAACAGGAAAAATCATTGGAATCAGACGAGACGATACGGCAATATGGTACACCATCCAGGCAGATTCTGAGATAATGCGATATATAGTAGAAAAAGGATCGATAACTATAGACGGCATAAGTCTGACAGTTGCCAAAGTCAATCAGGGAGATTTTTCTATTTCGGCTATTCCCCATACAGTCAGTCAGACGGTACTGAAGGAACGAAGAGAGGGAGATTTGGTAAATCTTGAAACAGATATTATCGGAAAATATGTGGAAAAACTGCTAAGTCCCCAACAGGAACAAACGCAGCAAACAAATATAACGAGAGAGTTTTTATCCAAATACGGATTTTAAGGAGGTAGAGAGGTGACACATTTTAACACAGTAGAAGAAGCACTGGAAGAACTGCGCAATGGAAAAATCATTCTTGTAACTGATGACCCGGACAGAGAAAATGAGGGAGATTTCATCTGCGCCGC
>JAQXLM010000072.1 GCA_029012125.1 Eubacteriaceae bacterium
ATGACTCGCTGTTTTACACATTGGGACTCGGTGTAGGAAGTAATGCTGTTGCAATCAGCGTCCTTAACCCTGTACAGTCAGACAACTCCATTAATGAATTCTGGAGACAATACAATAATGCGGCAGTAGGCGGTACTGTAACAGTCTCATCAAGGTATGGCGACATAAAGAAGGTTACAAAGATTGCTGAACCCCTGTCTCAGAATTATGTTGACGGATACTTTTCCGTAGACAACATGACCGATGATAATCTCAAGAAGGCATTCGAAAATATTGTAAAAAACATCCAGCTTCAATCAAAGTATTTTCCGACACTGGTAAAAGACAATGAGGACCTGGATGGCTATGTTTCCTTTGTAGACAAGATAGGCAAATACATGAATGTTTCTGAGATAAAGGGCATCATGGTTGGTGGAAATCTGTTTACAGGGGCAGAGCTTGCAGCAAGATTCAGCTCAGGTCAAAAAGGACTTGGCACTATGGCAGATTCATCGGAATTAGGCGATGAGTATGTAGCATCCATTATGAACCGCTTAGGCATTGAAGATGAATCTGTGGTGAGAACTCTGATAGAAAACGCTTCAATGCATGGACAACTCAGTTATGTCAATGACAGCGACTTCTCAAACTATGTAGGCTGGTATTCTGATGCAGATGGAAAGTATTTAGGCTTCTGGTATGATGGGATTTCCACAGCAGCACCGGAGGGAGCTGCATATATTGTTAAATCATACTCCTATTTAGGAGAGGTCAACAATGAAAACAATACCTCATCGGATATGATGTATATTACTGTTCGTCATAGAACAGAAATTGCGACCGGTGAAGAGTCAATTGCCTTTGCAGTTCCGGCAGCACTGATTCCTGTCGTAACATACGAAATAGGGCTTGATGGAAATGGAAAACTGAAATCTGTTGGGATGAAAGGCGCAAAAAATCCTATCAGTCTGGTCTATGAGGTTGAATTAGATAATAGAATTGACCAGCTATCAATAAACAATGTGGTAGATGCAGATTATCTGGCTCAAAACACAGACAAGTCGACAGGTGAAGTGTATTTTTACACCAATCAGTATGAAGCAGATGGAAGTGTGGGATATGGAAAAGTTAACACTTACTCATATTTCAATCCATCAAGACAGAATGAGATGTACTATTATTCATCTGATGCTACCATTTATGCTGACAGCGATGGCACAGTCTATAGCGGAGAAGAAGCACCTTCGGGAGAAAATGAATTTTACAGAGCTGTAAAAGTCTTTGAAAAAGCGGGAACAAGTCTTAAAACAAATATTGTCTATGAGAGGATAGCGGAAAATGTTTTAAAGACTGCAGTGAGAAATGCAGAAAATGGTTCATGGTATATTAAGGCAGGCACAGTCCATACAGAAGTATCAGACATGACAGCATATAAAGACAGTTCTGATACAAGCTATGGCGGTAAAACAGACACATTAAAATTTGTTTCTAAGCCTTATGTAGATATCAACAACCATGATGTAGATGAGACCGGATACAGCTATTATGTGGGTGCCACACTTGGAAACAATGGAAGAATTGCCGTTACACCTGCAACCGGCATAAGTATCAGCAAGACTGTGGCACAGACCAATAATTCGGAAGGATCACCTGATTCCTTTATATTTAATGTCAAAGGCGACATTGATAAGGACGCAGGAAAAACCTACGAAGCATTCAAAGAGTCAGCACAGGGCAAGCTTTCTGCAATGGAAGTAAGCTTTGATAAAAAGGCAGAGGCACAGTTCAGCTTAAAGGATGGCGAAACCCTTTATATCACAGGACTTTCAGGCAATTCAACCTATGTTGTTACTGAGGTCCAGACGGTCTTCTATAAGATTTCATCTATAGATAATTCAAATGATTCTGACAGCTTAACTCTGACCACAGAAAAAGGCAAAATTGTGGGTGGAACCTTTGTTAACACTGAAAGAGGCAAAGGCACTCTGACATTGACAAAGGTTGTTGAACACGATTTTGATAATGACCCTGAGGCACTTTCAGATATGACCTTCAAAATCAATGGTACAATGGAAGGTCCGGGGGTTCAGAACATGACCTTTGAAGCGGAGGATAGCCTAGAAAAGATATCCTCAATAAGAACAGACAGCGATGGAAAATTTGAAATCTCTCTAAAAGCAAATCAGCAGGTTCAGATAAATGATCTGCCTGAAGGCACCAGAGTTATCATAAGCGAAAGTGATCTGACAGCCGGATTTGAGGCAGCTTATTATCTGAATTCCAATGAAACAGTTACAGGTCGTGATGCAGAGGTTGTAATCGGAGCAGATGAAATACAATCGGTAATTATTAAAAATAAATACACTCCAGATCCTGTTTCACCATCAAACATCAGTATTACGGGCACAAAGAATTATGACGGCTCTTGGGACGATGAGGTCTTTACGGTTGAGCTGCAAAAGAGTTCAGGCAATGGCAACGACTGGATTACAGTGGCAACAGAATCGTTAACTGACACTGCAAGAGGATTTGATTTTACAGGAAAAATCAGTGAAGAGGTCTTTGATGCTCCCGGAACCTACAACTACAGGATAGTTGAAGTAAGGGGAGATTCTCCAAAGGACTATATAATTTACGACTCTACGGTTCACAGCTTCGGAGTAGTGGTTACTGACGAAGATATGGATGGTCATCTTGAGATTTCCGATGTAAAATCCTTCGCAACCGGCAGCAGCTTCCAAAAGGACGAGGAAGGAAACTTCAACGTTGTGGCCGATTTTAGCAATAAATACACTTCAGAAGGATGCAGCGTAACCATCGATATCGATAAAACCCTTGTCAACCAATCAGGAAGTACAAAGGTTTCAAAGGCGGGATTTGAATTCGGACTGTACGATGGAAACAAGTTGATTAAGAAGTCCGCTAAAACCGATAATACAGGCAGCACACACATTACCCTTGAATTTGACGGAGTTAATGATCTTGGCACACATAATTTCACCTTAAAGGAAATCATACCTGAATCAGCTGATAGAATAACAGGTATGTCTTATGACAGCAGTCAGTATCAGGTTAAGGTGGATGTAACGGGAGCTTCCGGTAAGAGCGAGGCAGTTGCAACAATTTCAAAAGGAAACGAAACTGTTGATACTGCAACATTTACCAACACCTATAAATTAAAGGATGCTAAAGTCACTCTTGACGATAAGGTTAAGAAAGAACTGAAAGGCAGAGAACTGAAAGCCGGTGAATTCTCCTTTGAAGTAAGAGAAATTTCAGGCGGAGATTCATGGGTAGTTGCAACAGGTGTCAACGATAAGAATGGTAATGTAGATTTTGATAAAAACGAGCTGATTTTCAGCAAGGTAGGAACTTACAATTATCTGGTT
>JAQXLM010000073.1 GCA_029012125.1 Eubacteriaceae bacterium
AGCAATGTAATCTGAATCAGCACAGCTATCAGCTTTTCCGTAATGACTTTTTTTCTGCTGACAGGATGGGTCAGAAGAAATTCTGCTGTCTTGTCCTTTTCTTCTTTGCTGAGAGCATTTGCACCGCAGATTGCTGCGAAGCATGCGCCGCCCAGTCCCAGGATGTTTCCGCATTCAACTGAATAGAAGCCGATCAGTGTGCCAAAGCTGAGACGGTCCATGCCGAAGGCCTGTGAAAAAGAACCCATGGATGCGAACATGTCGCTGACTTCATCCATCTGATCCTTCATTTCCGGGAACATGAAAACACAAATGGCTATCATGAAGGCGATACCTGCCGTCCATATTATAAATGAGAGCTTTCCCTGTCTCAATTCGTGTTTTACTAGGGTCATAGTGCCTCACCGTCCTTTTCATAGTAATGCAGGAAGACCTCTTCCAGGTCCGGCTCCGTTATTGTCAGATCCTTCACCTGTCCGGCCGTCAAAGTCTCCAGCAGCTCGCTCACTTCTCCGCTGTACAGGAAGCTGATTGATTTATCCGTTTCTATTATGTCCCGAATGCCTTTTAGCTTGGATTTGTCGATTTTGCCCTCCACAGAAACTCGTCTCGCATTGGTTTTAGCCAGCTCCTCCACGCTGTCACAGGCAATGATTCTGCCGTCACGAATAATGGCCGCGCGGCTGCAGTTGTGCTGAATTTCCGAAAGCACATGGCTGGAAAGGAAGATTGTAGCTCCCTCCTTGTTTCTCTCCTGCAGAATATCGAAAAATTCCTTTTGCATCAAAGGATCCAGCCCTCCGGTAGGCTCGTCAAGTATAAGCAGCTCCGGTTTGTGCTGAAGGGCGCATACTATTGCCACCTTCTTTCTGTTACCGAAGGACAGCTCATCAACCTTTCGAGTCACGTCAAGCTGCAGGCGGTTACACAGCTCCTCAGCTTCAGCCTTGCAGTCTTTTTTTCTCAGATCTGCAGACAGCTTCAGTACATCCTTAACCTTCATTCCGTTATAGAACAAAGCTTCCGAAGGCAGATAACCGACTCTTCGAAGTATGTTATCTTTGTTGCCCACAATGTCCATGCCAAGAACCCGAGCACTTCCGCCAGTAGGTGAAATCAGGCCCAGCAGTGTACGGATAGTGGTGGATTTTCCGGCGCCGTTTGGTCCGATAAAGCCGAAGAATTCGCCTTCAGAAATCTGCAGATCCAGGTCCACAATGCCTCTGGCCTTGCCGTAGTATTTTGTTAGTTTGTCTGTTTTGATGATATCCAAATCCCTCACTCCTTTCGCAGGTAGATACTCTTCCAGAATTCTATCAGGTTAGAAAAGTCTTTTTCCATTTTGGCTCCCATGCCTCGTTCCATGCTTTCAAATTGGAGAAGACCCTTTCTAAAAAATTCCCAGCATTCTGCTGTAGGCATCCAAAGCGCCATCTGTATCCTTTGCCAGAACCTTCTTGGCCAGCACCTTGCCCAGCTGAACTCCCTCCTGGTCAAAACTGTTAAGGTTCCATACGAATCCCTGGAACATGACTTTGTTCTCAAAATGAGCAAGCAAAGCTCCCAATGCTTCCGGAGTCAGCTGTTCTCCAACTATAATACTGGATGGTCTGCCTCCGCGGAATTCCTTATTCTTGTCGCTGTCATCCTTGCCACAGGCAAAAGCCATTATCTGTGCCGCAACATTGGCATTCAGCTTCTGCTGGCTGGTGCTTCCCTGAATTTCAACATCATTATTCATCTGATTGTTCCTGAACCCGATAAACTGCAGTGGAACCACGTCCGTTCCCTGGTGCAGAAGCTGATAAAAGGAATGCTGTCCGTTAGTGCCCGGTTCCCCGAAGATTATCGGCCCCGTTGCGTAGTCCACCGGTTCGCCGAAACGGTTTACCCTTTTACCGTTGGATTCCATATCCAGCTGCTGAAGATGTGCCGGGAAACGGCTCAAAGCCTGGGAATACGGCAGCACAGCCGTGGCCCCATAGCCCAGGAAATTCCTCTCATACACTCCTATCAAAGCATCCATCATGGCAGGATTCTTCATCACATCCGGATTCTTTGCCAAAGCGTCTTCTGCTGCAGCTCCCCGATTGATTCTCGCAAACACCTCCGGACCAAAGGCCAGTGACAGAAGTACTCCGCCCACTGCCGAGGTTGAGGAATACCTTCCGCCGATGTAGTCATCCATGTAGAAGGCTTCCATGTAATCCGGATTGCCTGCCAGTGGTGACGTCTCGCTGGTAACGGCAACCATATGTTTTGACGGGTCGAGGCCCGCTTCCTTCAACGCATTTTTCACAAATGCTTCATTGGTCAAAGTCTCCAGAGTCGTTCCTGACTTTGATACCAGCACAAAAATGGAATGTGCCACGTCTATCTGTGACAGAACTGCTGAGGCATCGTCCGGGTCAACATTGCTGATGAATTTAGCTTCCATCTTTAGAGCGCCCTGCGCCTTTGCCCAGTTTTCAAGGCTCAGGTACAAAGCTCTCGGTCCCAGGTCGCTTCCGCCGATTCCTATCTGAACGGCTGTGGTAAAAGCCTCCCCGGCTTCGTTTACGATTTGGCCGCTGTGAACTTTGATGGCGAATTCTGCCGCCTTCTTCTGTTGCGCCTCGTAGAACTCACCTTTGTTTACACCGTCGGCGATAACCTGGTCGCCCAGCTGTCCGCGGGTAAGCTGATGAAGAACCAGCCTTTTTTCTCCTGTGTTTATCATCTCACCGCTGTACAGGGCCTTGTATTTCTCAGTAAGCTGCGCCTCGTCTGCCAGTTCCTGCAGTGTGGCGATAATGTCGTCGTCCACTTCTTTGGCAGCAAAGCTGTATGTCAGGCCGCCCGCCATGGGAACCTGATAAGCTCTGACTCTGTCCGCTCCCTTTTCCCCGGTCATGACCTCCTGCAGTTTCACTGTGTTTTTCAGACTTTCCAGCTTCCTGTATGCCTCCAGCTTATCAAAATTTTTCCACTCCATAATCTTTTCTCCTATAATTAATATAATTCCCGCCTCAACCGTTTCGGCCGGGCGGGTTATTTGCTTTACTGATCCAGCATCGCATCCAGCTCGCTCAAAGCCCTTATGACCTCAAGCTTGGCCTGTGAAATGCTTTCTTGTGCTTCTCTGATTTTGGATTGAACCAGCAGGTCCACCAGGAAATTGTCGAACAAAACGTCCACGAACTTTATCAGTCCGTCAAAATTCACCTGAATAGTTGCAAATCTCTGAACGTCTCGCAGCTCTTTCCCGAAATTTCTCAGTTCTCTTTCTGCGATTTCCATGCATCTCTGGGCTTCGTCAACCTTGGAATGCTTAATCAGGCTGGAAAAAAATCCTCCGCCTACCATGTCCAGAAGGCCCCAGTTTCTTGCAGAGCCCAGATTGTTTTCCGCTGCCGTCAAAGCATCCAAAGCTCTCTGCCCCGCATCGATTGCTTCTCGGATTTCTCTTTCTCTGTCAGGACTCCCCGTCTGCTGTCTGTTATCAAATTCACTCATGTTTTTACCTCTTTCCTAATACCTTTTTCCCTACTGCTTTTGTGATTCGATTTTGAATGCCGTTTTCTGATGGCTTTGGAATTCCCTTCGGAACTGCCAAAGCCCTCCGAATTCTTGATTCCTCCGGAATTCCGAAGTCCCTTCGGAATTCATACATATATTGTAAGTCCTGACGCTTAATAATTCAAGTACTGAATTGCGGCCGTGGGTAATCATCGCTCTGCAGAATGGGCATGCTTATGACCTGGTGCCCCAGTCGATGCTGTACTGTCCGGAATGGTCCTGTCCGTTTAGTGTAACCACATATTCTCCCGGACCAACTATTACAGAGTAGTTCTTGTTATCCCTGACTATCTCTGAAAAAATCTGCTCTTCTCTGTCGTTAAGGATGGCTACATCCAGCTCCCCGTTCAAAGTCTCCACATCTATTACGATAGTATCGTCTTTGTCAACGCATAGGTCGTAGGCTTTACAGCCATTAAATTTATCGTAGCTCATGGAGACATCGGAAGCCGAAAGAACACGAGTGTCGGCTCCGGTGCTGCCTGATTCTGAATCCTTTGTGCCTGAACATCCGCACAGGCAGAATACTAATGCACAAATTAATACAATAGATACTATCTCTTTTACTAATCCTTTTTCTGATTTTCTTTCTCTCATTTTTCCCAATCCCCTTCTTTAATCACTAATCTAATACCTTTGATAATCTCTAACCTAATACCCTGCGAACTTCTAATCCTATACCCCTTAAAATTACTCCTTGCCGTATACCTTGAAAAACTGCTGAACGTGTCTCTCAATCAGTTCCATCACTTCATCCTCCCGCTCCGGCTCTCTGTCGCACAGATTCATCCACACGGTTATCGGCAGACAGAACTGGGAGGCCATAATCATCGTATCTTCATTCTTCAGCTTCCCTTTTTCAATCAAGCCCTTAAAGAAATCGATAAAATAATTCATGGCGTTTTCATAGTTTTGTCTGGTATGCATCTTTGACAGCGTCGGATTTTGAAACTGCTCTATTACCAGCATCTTTCTGGCCTTGCTGACATTTGGATCGTGAATCACAAAACGCACTTGTCCTTTTATCTGGTTAGTGACATTCTCCACCGTCATGGTTTCCAGAACCTTCTCAAATTCTGCACTTTTTCGATCCACTTCGGAAAACATGGAATGCTTGTCGACCAAAACCAGAATTTCTTCAGTCAGGGTGTCCAGAATATCCTGTTTGCTTGCAAAGTGACTGTAAAGAGATGATTTGCGAATACCTACCGCATCAGCAATCTGCGATACACTTGTGGCTTCAAAGCCTTTTACTGAAAACAGCTCTAACGCAGCCTCCAGTATTTGATCTTTTGTACTCCCTTTTTCCATGCTGTATGCTCCTCTCATTATTGTTGTTTGCGACTAACGGTTGGCTGATACCTCAGAGTTTCCGCGAGCCGCCGGCCTCTGGCCTTTGTGAGTATTATACCCCTGGCATTCTGCTAGCCTTTGTGAGTATTATACCTACCTATCGGTCGGTAGTCAACATCTTTTTCACATTTATATATGTTTTTTTCGCTGGATTTCTTCTCTGGGTTACGCTCTGGATTTTGTACATGTGTGATAATGCCGCAAACGCATTATAGAAATGAGGTTTGCGGCGGGGCGCCGCAAATGTATAGATGAAGTGAGGTTTGCTCCAGGTGGACGCCGCAAATGCATAGATGAAATGATATTTGCGCCAGGTGGACGCCGCAAACATGTTAGAGTAAGGTGGCTTGCGGCGCTTCCCGCCGCAAACATATCGAAATAATGAAAAATGCGCCACGCAATGCCGCAAAACTCTGGAAAATAGAGGGTTTGCGCCAGGTGGGATTTTTTGCAAGAAGTCCAGGGGTGCGATTTTTAAATATATATTCTATTGTATGCATAAATATAACGCGAATCTTGCAGTTGTATCAAGATAAGAGACTGTATCAGCGTCAGATAGTGCTTCAATATGAGATTTTTAGGAAATAGTCCATGGCATCACTATAGATTCTGAGGTAACCACCTCTCTGCTGATTCTTGACAGTGGCGCAAACAGCTTTAATTCTGACTATTTGCGGCAATTCGTGGCGCAAAAGAACCTATCAGATTCACTTTGCGGCGTTTACGCGATAGCATCAAAGTATTCATAGAAATACCCCACAGTTCATGAGAAACAGAAAAATCAAAAGCTGACGTATTGCTTCAAGTCTTAACATCTTTGCAGCGTTTGCCAATTATCAAAGGTAATTGCTTCACAATTACATATAGACAAGTGACGGCACGACCCCTCCGGGCTCGGCCGTCACTTTCCGATTCTAATCTCAAATTGTAGCACGGTGTCGGCTGAGCGCCGCACCGTGCTTCCTCTCCTTCTTCACGATGTAGCACGGTGTCGGCCGGGCGCCGCACCGTGCTTCCTTCTATTAATTCCATAAAAAAACTTCCACATCAACGGTGAATTCTCCATTGGTGTGGAAGCTCTAAGTTTCTACTTTAGCATGCTATTAAGCACGTTAAATTGTTTAATTGCGATATTTCTCAAGCCTGCGCTGAATGCGACTGTCCTTTGTGTCTCGCCGGCTTGCTATTATGCAGCCTGTGCGTTCTTCTTCTTGAAGATTGTCTGTACGCCTTCAACTGCAAGGATTAATGCAAGAACGATTAGAAGTACGCCGATAACAACCTGAACGTATGGACCCCAGTCAGCAGGAATCATGTTGCCTGTTGCTGCATCCAGAACACCATTCTGGATTATTCCTAGCTGAGTCTTAGTGTTGATGAACAGTGATGCGATTGTTACGCAAAGCATGAAGAACATTGGGATAACAACCATAACGTTTTTCTTTCCAACGTTTGCAAGCCATGCTGCTACTGCTAACAGACCAAGAGCTGCCAGTAACTGGTTAGCTGATCCGAACAGAGCCCAGATCTTAGCATATCCTGTCAGACCTAAAGCTACGCCAAGAACTACAGTGATGATAGTTGCAATGTAAGGGTTAGCAAGAGTCTTTTTCGCACCTGTTACATTTTCAAGAGTTTCACCCTTTGTTGAGTCAATCCAGAATTCCTGGAACATGAATCTTGCAAGACGAGTTGCAGTGTCAAGGGATGTCAGACAGAATGCTGAATATGTTAATACTAACAGAGTATATAATACGTTGTAAAGTGCTCCGCCCATGCCGCCTGCGATTGATGATGCCATGCCGGCAATACCACCTGCGAAGATTGCTGTTGCGCCTGCAAGAGGTGTTTCAGCTGTAGCGTTGTAGTTAAATGCATATGCAACTGCACAAAGAGTAAGAATTGCAAGAACGCATTCCAGTAACATTCCGCCGTAAGCGATAGGCTTAGCGTCAGTTTCCTTGTCTAGCTGTTTTGATGTGGTTCCTGAAGATACCAGTGAGTGGAATCCGGAACATGCACCACATGCGATTGTAGTAAACAGTACAGGGAATACCGGAGTTGTGCAAGTTTCACTCTGAACTGTAGGAAGTGCAGCCATTGAAGGATTTGCAACGATTACAGCGAATACTGCCAGTGCAAGCATTGCGTACAGCAGGAAGCTTGACAGGTAGTCACGAGGCTGTAACAGAATCCATACAGGAGTAACTGATGCAACTGCGATATAGATTGCTACGATTACCATCCAGGTCTTATATGTAAAGTAGAATGGGTGGAAGTTCATACCGATTACCATACAGATAATGATAGCGAAAATACCGATTAATGATGTGATTCCCATGGAAGCCTTACGACGATATACCAGGAATCCGAATATTACTGCAAGTACGATGAACAGAATACTTACCATAGCAACTGATGCGTTAGTAGACTGTATAGCATCAGGAAGAACATCTCCTGCTGCGTTTGTAGTACCGAATGTACCTGCTACGATAGAAGCAAATGCTGCAACTACAAGGATAAGAGTAAGGTATGAGAAAATGATGAATAATCTCTTTGCTCTTCTTGACATGTTTACAGAAATGATTTCACCGATTGATTTTCCGCCATGACGAACTGATGCGAACAAAGCACCAAAGTCATGAACACCACCGACGAAAACGCCTCCGATCAAAATCCACAAAGCTGCAGGAAGCCATCCAAAGCCTGCTGCCATTGCACTGATTGGGCCTGTGATTGGGCCTGCACCTGCAATTGATGAGAAGTGGTGTCCCATCAGTACCGGAGCCTTAGCCGGTACATAGTCAACTCCGTCTTCCATAGTATGTGCCGGAGTTTCTTCTGTGTTTTCTCCAACGCCCCACTGTTTGCATAACCAACGTCCGTAGAACAGGTATCCGCATAATAGAACAGCTACGGCGATTACTAATAACAATAATCCGCTCATAATAAATACTTTCTCCTCTCTTGGTTGTCACCGGATTTTTTATTCCAGCATCTTTTTCAGGATGCGGAATGGGGAACTCTTCTTCCGTTTTTCGGGATGAAGCAGCTCTGTTATGAATTTTGCAGTGTCCTTTCCGTAGCGGTTGGAGGTTACCCTGTCCTCATCCAGCTCTACGCAGATTGTATGGACCTCCATCCACCCCTTAAGGGACATCTGAAAATTCTTGTAGATACGACATTTTTCAATTTTGGAGATTGCTTCTGACTCTGCATGATTACAAATAAAAATAGCCACAAGGCATGTGCACATGTGATTTGGAGTGCCGTCCAGATCAATCAGTTTCATACCTTCTTCATAGGCGAACTCTATGCCCTTTTCGCAAAGCTCAGATGTAAGTGTGTCTGCAGAATAAAAAAACACGTGCTCGTCACTGTCTGCGCTCCACATCTGGGCCTTTCGCGTCAAAACAAAACCTGATTCAGAAACATGCATAGACGCCCTAGCTCTGAGCGGTAAATTCTGAACATCCTCTTCAACGCGCTGAATGTCATAATTTCCCGCATAGCCTTCCATAAGCTTTTCAAAGAAAAGGTCTCTATCCACTGCAATCCTCCTTCCTGTTTTCTCTACTGCGTTACTATTGTAACACTTTGACGATTTTTGTAAATAGTTTTTTGTTAAAAATGAATAAATTTTTATATATTACTTTGTATTTTAACAACATTTTTCGCGTTTGTCCCTTTTCGAGTCCAAATTATTGCAGCCATTGAAACTACAAGGGTGAGTCCTTCCGACAGAGATGATGCCAGCCATATTCCGTCTGCTCCCAATAAATTTGCCATTATTACCAGAGAACCGGCCATAAAAATCAGACTTCTACACAGAGAAATAGCAAAAGCAGGTTCCGGTCTATCCATTGCATTAAGGACGCCTCCTGTAAATACATTAAGTCCCATCAGTAGGAATGAACATCCGTAAAGCCTTATTGCGTGCAGGGTGTAAGTAAACAGTTCTTTTTCGTCTGTTTTCAGGAAAATTTTGACGATGGTTTCCGTCTGCAGCTCCGATACGGCAAAGAATCCAAGGGACATGATGCCTATGGCCAGAAGTCCGTATTTTATAAGCTTTGACCACTCATCCTTCTTTCCACCTGCTGTTGAATAGCTTATAAGTGGCTGAACACCCTGGGTAATGCCGAACATGGTGTTTATGGCGAAGGCAAAAAGATAAGCTACAACAGTATAGCTTACTACCCCTTTTTCGCCGATAATTCTGAGTATGGTTATGTTATAAAGAAAAACCGTAACTGCCCCGGACATCTCCATGAGGCAGTTGGAAATCCCCAGGCCGGCGCCTTTGATAATCCTGTATCCCCTGAAGCGGAACCTCTGCAGTCTCACACCCTCTCTGTGGGTGATAAAATATGCCATAAAGATAATGGTGGAAAACATCTGTGCCATTCCTGTTGCAAGGGCGGCACCGCCGGCTCCCATATCCATCCTCATTACGAAAAGGTAATCCAGAAGAACATTGGACAGGCCGCAGGCTCCCACACCTATTACAGATACATGAGGCGCCCCGTTTGCTTTGACCTGCAGCTCCAGGTTGTAGGACACCATAAAGAAAACAGCAAAACACGCAATATATCTGATGTATTCCTTCATATATGCAGATGTTTCCTCAGTGCCGCCGAGAAAGGAGACCACCCGGTCCAGGTTGCACAAAATCAGCAGGCTTATGGCAAAGGCTGTAGCGCATACTATCACAAGATTCTGGCTGAAAATCTGCCTGGCTTCCTTCTTGTCTCCTCTTCCCAGGGCAAAGGAAATCATGGTGGCGCTTCCTGTAGCAAAGAGAATTCCCGCTGAGAAGATCATGTTATTGACCGGTGACGACAGGTTTACCGCTGCGAGAGCATCTGCTCCCACTCCTCGGGCAACAAAGATCCCATCGACTATTGTATACAGTGCAAATATCCACATGGATATTACCGTAGGGATTACATAGTGAAAAAACTTTTTTATAAGCAATATAACACCTCCTGAATTTGACCCGTGCAGGCCTTAGGGTCATTATAAACTCTCGTATCATCCGAAGGTCAAGAGGTTTTCTCTTTCTTTTTTCCATGGAACCATATATAATTATAGGAAGGAAATATGCTTTTTTCTGAAAGGAGAGGGATTATGAAGGGCTATTATAAAATACAGGAAATTGCCAGATTGTACGGGGTTGCTCCTGACACTATCCGATACTATGAGGAACAGGACCTGATTCACCCGAAAAGAACGGAAAGCAATTACAGGCTTTTCAGTATTCGCGATATCGGTACGCTGAACATAATCAGGGACCTTCGCCAGCTGGATATGTCCACTGAGGAAATCCATTC
>JAQXLM010000074.1 GCA_029012125.1 Eubacteriaceae bacterium
TAAAACCTCCTCCAGAGTTGCCTTAAAAGCTTCTATAAGACTGTGGGGACGCTTGCTGACGAAACCAACTGTGTCAACCAGGATAAACTCATGGTTGGTATCCAGCTTTATGTTGCGCTGTTTTGTATCAAGGGTTGCAAAAAGCATATCTTTCTCCATTACTGTCTTATCATCTTTTTCCGTAATGGAAAGAAGCCTGTTCATCAAAGCCGATTTTCCGGAGTTGGTGTATCCTACAAGAGCAACAACCGGAATACTTGACTTTTCTCTTTTGGATCTCTGTGTGCTTCTTGTTTTTCTAAGCTGCGCCAGCTCAGCTTTAATATCATCCATTCTTTTCTCTATGTGTCGTCTGTCGGTTTCAAGCTTTTTCTCACCTGGGCCTCTTGTTCCTATTCCGCCTCCGAGACGTGATAAGGACTTGCCAAAACCAATTAGTCTCGGCATTCTGTATTTTAGCTGTGCCAGTTCGACCTGAAGCTTGCCTTCCCTGGATTCTGCTCTGGACGCGAAAATGTCCAGAATAAGAATGGTTCTGTCTATTACCCTCACATCAAGGGCATCCTCCAGATTCCTCAGCTGAGCACCTGTGAGCTCATCATTGAATATTACCGTATCTGCCTCCATGTTTTTAACAAGCTCTGCAACCTCTTCAACCTTTCCCTTCCCGATAAGAGTTGCTGTATTGGGCTTTTCCAGGGTCTGCACGACTTTACCAAGCACCTGTGCATTTGCAGCCTCTGCAAGGCCTTCAAGTTCATTCATGGAATAAGTAATATCCTCTCGTCTCTGGAGTCCTACCAGAATAGCTCTGTAACTTTCTTCAGTTATTATCTCATTATTCTCATTAAATCTTAGCATAGGAGTAGTATACCACACATTACTAATTGATTGCATCTAAAATATCTTCTTTAGGCACGTTTACATAGCTATTTGGCACGTCACCTAATATTACCATCTCGCCCAGCAGTATTCTGTTTTCCACAGAAATGTTTTTTGAAGAAAAAGGCTGCAAAACTCTTACAGTACTTTTTACCTTAAGATAGATCTTGTATTTTGTCTGATTAATCCCCTGTTCTTCAAAGTCTGATTCATAGTCACATTTTGACACTGACAAAGGAAGTACCTTTATCGTTATTCCCAGTCCTGACATTGACATGAGCTTACTGCCGGTAAGGGCACCTAAAGGTATTCTGGTTTTCTTAGGTTCCATATCTTCATAGCATTCCTGCAGTGTCAGACCAAAATCAGCGATTTTACTGTTCAGAAGGTTTGTATTTGTCTGTATCGTCTTTACTGAATCACCCTGTCCGTTCACTATAAATATATTCTTCTCAAAGTCTTCACCGGACAAATTATCATGTATGGCCTGGTTTATAATTCTGCTTACTATACCCTTAGCCTTAAGATAGCACACATCATCCAGATTGTCTCCCAATCCGTCCCGGGCAGAGAAAAAAATCAGCGAAAACCCAAACAATATAATAAATACAGCCAGTATTCCTCTTCTCATAATAAAACCTCCCGCAATGCACATATTATGCATATACCGGAGGTTTTGTTAACATATCTTACAGAATAAATCTATCAATGTCATCTCTGTGAACAATGTCGCCGAATTTATTCTGCACATATTCTCTGTCAATAATCACATCCTCTTCCATATCAGGAATATTGAATGAAATATCCTCAAGAAGCTTCTCAATAATAGTATGGAGTCTTCTTGCACCTATATTCTCAGTCTGCTCATTCATCAGATACGCCATGGTTGCAATTTCATCAATGGCATCTTCTGAAAAATCGATATTAATTCCCTCAGTTTCCAGGAGAGCCTTGTGCTGTTTAAGAATAGCATTTTCCGGAACTGTCAAAATCTTAACGAAAGAATCCTTGGTAAGATTCTGCAGCTCTACTCTGATTGGGAAACGACCCTGCAGTTCAGGAATCAAATCTGTCGGTTTTGCAGTATGGAAAGCTCCCGCACCGATAAAAAGAATATGATCTGTCTTTACCGGTCCGTATTTTGTATTAATTACACTTCCTTCTACAATTGGCAGTATATCTCTCTGGACACCTTCTCTGGATACATCAGCACCGCTGTGGTAGCTTCCTCCGGAGGCAATCTTGTCTATTTCATCGATAAAGATGATGCCGTTCTGTTCTGCATTTTCAAGAGCTTCGTCTGTTACCTGGTCCATATCCAGCAGATTCTGTGCTTCCTGCTCAATCAGAATCTTTCTTGCATCCCTTACCTTAACATTTCTTTTTTTTGTCTTTTTCGGCATCATATCTCCGAAAATGTTTCCGATTGCGATGCTCATTCCCTCATTGCTCATATCCAGCTGATTTCCTCTAGGTGCGTCCTCCACCTCGATTTCAATCATGGTTTCCTCAAGGAGCCCCTGCTGCAGCTGCTGTCTGACCTGTTCTCTTGCCATTTCGATATCCAGCTCTTCGCCGGTATCATTTTCCTTTTTGTTTAGGCTTTCCTCATAAAGCTGCTTCTGGCTTGGGTATCCAC
Organism: Eubacteriaceae bacterium; assembly: GCA_029012125.1. Classification (GTDB taxonomy): domain Bacteria; phylum Bacillota; class Clostridia; order Peptostreptococcales; family Anaerovoracaceae; genus Senimuribacter. The sequence continues at coordinate 2,522 of JAQXLM010000074.1, forward strand.
CGCTGTTCATAAGAAAATCAAATGGACTCTTTGTCTTATTAGACTCTTTCTTCTTGTTGCCCGGTATGATGGCTTCAATAATCTTATCTTCAACCAGTTTTTCGGCTATGGAGTACTTTTCTTCCAGCTTTGACTGTTTTGTTATTCTGATAGATGCCTCTACAAGGTCTCTAACCATGGAATCCACATCACGACCTACATATCCTACTTCTGTGAACTTTGTCGCTTCTACTTTAACAAAAGGTGCTTGCATCAGCTTTGCAAGTCTTCTTGCTATTTCTGTTTTACCACATCCTGTAGGACCCATCATAAGAATGTTTTTAGGAGTTATCTCTTCTCTCATTTCATCTGATAAGAGACTTCTCCTGTATCTGTTACGCAGTGCAATTGCTACGGATTTCTTTGCTTCATCCTGTCCGATAATGTACTTATCAAGCTCTGACACAATTTCTTTCGGCGTCATACTCTGTATTTTCTTGCTCATATCTTCCCCCTATAGTTTTTCAACGGTAATATGGTCATTTGTGTAAACGCAAATGGAAGAAGCAATTTTCAGTGATTCTCTTACTACTTCCTCTGCAGACATATCTGTATGATTAAACAAAGCATTAGCTGCTGAGTATGCATAGTTTCCTCCGGATCCGATTGCAATAAAGTCCTGGTCAGGTACGATTACCTCTCCGTTTCCGGATACAACCAGCATATCCTCTTTATCGGCAACAATCATCAAAGCCTCCAGGCTTCTCATTCCCTTATCTGAACGCCATAGCTGAGCCAGGTCAACAGCTGCTCTCTTAAGATTTCCTCCATGTTCTTCAAGCTTCTTTTCGAACTTCTCTGTCAGTGAAAAGGCGTCGGCAACAGATCCCGCAAAACCTGTCAGAACCTGATTCTTGAATATTTTCTTTACCTTTACCGCACCGTTTTTCATAATTGCTGTTTCACCCATTGTTACCTGTCCGTCTCCACCTATTGCAATGTCATCTGGACCTCTTCTTACAGCACAAATTGTAGTAGCATGAAACTGTACCATTGTTTACCTCCATCTCTTCTAACTACTCTCTATAATCACATTCTGCGTTAGAGCAT